>DATGDQ010000195.1:0-7751 GCA_035310785.1 Gemmatimonadaceae bacterium
ATACGTGATCAGCTGGTTTGAACGTCCGCAGGGTTCGCCCATCGAATACGAGAATGCCCAGAAGCGAATCCTTGAGGTATTCGGCCAATGGAAGGCACCCGCCAATTTCAAGATCGACTTCTTCGTCATACGCGTGGGCGAGTGGGGTGGGCACATGCTCATGGAGTGCGACGATCTCGTGACCATCCACAAGTTCTGTTCGATGCTTCCTGCCTTTGTGTTCGAGGTGCGACCCGTCGTGACGGTCGAGGAAGCCGTGCGAGGCGAGCTCGAAGTCATCGCCTGGCGGGATGGTCTCAAACGCACGTGAGTGCGATTCTCGATCCAGATATCGCGGCTCGCTATCAGCCGCGCAGCGCGATCACCGGCTCGATCCCGGCCGCGCGCCTTGCCGGGAGATAGCAGCTCGCGGCAGCGACCGCCGTGAGCACGGCGACCGACGCCGTCAGCGTCAGCGGATCGAGCGAGCGAACACCGGAGACCCACCCGGCCAGCACGCGTGAGAGAAACACCGCGCCGATGAGGCCTCCCGTCGCGCCGATGATCACCACGCCGAGCTCCTGGCGCATCACCATGCCCAGGACCTGCGATCGCTCGGCTCCGAGCGCGAGACGAACGCCGATCTCCTGAGTGCGCTCGCTCACCACGTAGGCGACCACGCCGTAGATGCCGATCGCCGAGAGGAGCAGTGCGATCCCGGCGAACAGCGCGATCAACACGAGCGACAACCGGCGGAGCGCCAGCGAGGCGGTGATCGTCGCATCCAGCGTCTCGACACCGAACACAGGCAGCGACGGATTGAGCGACTGGACGACGTCGCGGACCTGTCGCTCGAGCACCGCGGGCGCCCCGCCACCCTGCACGAAGATCGCGAGGTGTTTCGCCTCACGCTGATAGAGGCTCGCGTACACCTGCGGCCGGACCGGTTCGGCGAGCGACTCCGTGCGGGCATCCGCGACGACACCGACGATCGTCGACCACTGAGCGGCGCGCGGCGATGTCTTGATGCGTCTTCCGATGGGATCCTGGCCTGGCCAGAAGGCCCGGGCCATGGCCTCGTTGATGACGACGACGGGCGGACTCGCGTCCGTGTCGTGCTCATCGAGCAGCCGCCCGCGCTTCAACGACAGCCCGAGTACACCGAAGTAGCCGGGCGTGACCTCCGAGCCGGTGACATCGAGCGGATCATTGCTTCTCCCTTCGGCGCGTTCGAAGACGACGCGGAGAAGCGTCTGATCCTGGTACGGGTGATCGAGAGGAACGGCGGCACCGCCACCCAGCGCAACGTCGCGCACGCCGGGCAACGTCTTGCACTGACGAAGCACTTCGCGCACGAAGCGCGACTCCTCGGTGACCGTCGCATACAGATCCTCGGACGCATCGTTCGGATACGGCAGCCGCGTACGAACGACCGTGACGTCTCGGGGATTGAAGCCGAAGGAGACGCGCAACATGTCCCACATGCTTCGCGCCAGCAGTCCGGACGCGCTGAGCAGCACCAGAGAGAGCGCGAACTCCACGATGATCAGAGCGTGTCTCGCCTGGCCCCGCGCGAGCCCCGCGGTATTGCTTCGCCCCTCCTCGCGCAAGACGGCCGTGATGTCGACGCGCCGCGCGCGCAGTGCCGGGACCAAGCCGAACAGGACGCCGGCCGCGAGCGAGGCGCCCATCGAGAACGCCCACACCCGCCAGTCGATCGCGACCTCGTTGACTCGCGGGACGCTGTCGGGCAGCACGCCGATGAGCGCATGCTTCGAGGCGGCGACGATCGCGACGCCAACGGCGCCGCCGATCACCGCGAGCACGATGCTTTCCGTGAGCAGCTGCCTGACAAGTCGCGACGTGCCACCGCCGAGTGCTTGACGCACCGCCATCTCTCGCCCTCGCGCCGACGCACGCGCGAGCAGGAGGTTGGCAATGTTCGCGCACCCGATGAGCAGCACCACACCAACGCCGCCGAGCAGCAGCAGCAAGGGCCGACCGACATCTCCGGCGACGCTGTCGGCGAGGGGAAGCACACGCACGTGCCAGTCGCGCTCGGCGGGATAGTCCGCGGGATACTGTCGGCGCAGCGACTGCACGAGCGCATCGACACGACGCTGTGCGTCTGCGACTGTGACGCCGCGCGCCAGCCGCCCGATCGCGCTCGGAAAGAGACCGGCGCGTGACTGGATCGTAGCGTCGTCGAGCGGCGCGCCGCCGAACCCGAACGCCGGCCAGACCTCGGTTCCGCGCTCGTCGCGCGTGTCCCCCGGCGCCTGGAAGCCCCGCGGCATCACGCCAATGATTCGATACGAATCGGAATCGAGCTGCACGACCCTTCCGACGACTCCGGTGTCACCACCGAACAGTCGCTTCCACAACCCATCGCTGATGACGGCTTGCTGGTTGAACCCTGGAGTCGGATCGCGGGGGTCGAAGGTATTGCCGAGCCGCGGAGCCACGCCGAGCAGGTTGAAGTAGTTCGGCGCGACGATGAGCAGGCTGACCCGCTGTGGGCGCACCAGACCGCTGAGATTGTTGTTGTCGAACCAGCACGGTGAGATGTCCGAGAAGATCCCGGAGCGCTCGAGATCGTGCCACTCCGGGATGGACATCCCGACGTCGCGGCCGCCGACGCCGGGATAGTCATCCACGACGCGCACGAGCTGCTCGGGATGCGGATACGGCAGCGGCCGCAGCAGGGTCGCGTCGACGATGCTGAACAGCGCCGTGCTACCGCCGACTCCGATCGCGACGGTCAGCACGGCGGCGATGGTGAAGGCGGGCGCCCGCCGGAGGACGCGAAGAGCAAAGGCCATGTCCTGCCACAGTTGCTCGATCCACATTCCAGCCGAGCCCCACTGATCGCGCGACAGCTCCGTTGCCAGCCCCAGATTACCGAACTCACGTCGCGCATTCGCCGCGGCGGCGGCAGGCGCTTCGCCGCGCGCGATGCGGTCGGCCGTCGCCAGGTCCAGATGCGTACGCAGCTCATCCGAGAGCTCGGCCGTTCGCCGCGCGCGTTCCCACGGCAGCCATTCGAGAATGCTCATGTGTCCTCCGGCACGGGCGGAATCATGAGGCCGGCGATCGCGCGGGAGATCTGCTCCCACCGCGAGCGCTCCGCGGCAAGCCGCCCGCGCCCCTTGCCTGTCAGCCGGTACATCCGGACGCGCCGATCGTTCTCGGACATCCCCCACTCGGTGCTGATGGCCTTTTGACGAAGGAGGCGCTGGAGGGCGGGATAGAGCGACCCCGTCTCGATCTGCAGCACGTTGCCGGACTGGGAGCGAATGAGCTGGGCGAGCCCGTAACCGTGACAGGGGCCCCAGCGGAGCGCCTGCAGCACGATGAAATCGAGCGTGCCTTGCAGCAGCTCCATGCGCGACGTGACGGGTGGCTTTTGCATGGGCAATGAGTAGATGGTCTACCTACATTGGGTAGACTGTCTACCTATTGCGATTCTGTCAAGAGGCGAGCGGCGATTCGATCGCTCCGTCCGCGAGCCGCGATTGTTTGTTCGACTCGCGAAATGCTCGCTTCACGGGTGGACGTGACCCCGCTCGCGCGCCCGCGTCTTTGAAGTGGGACCCCTTTATCAACCAGAGTACGGCAGGATCGCTCGGGAGTACACCCGACGACAAAGGCAAACCCGCCGAAAGACGGGGACGCAAAGCCAACGAGGCTACGGCGCACGAGGGTGCGCTAGGCCGGTCGGGTTGCCCGAAGAGCCGAAAGGACTCCGGCCATGCGCTATCTACGCACTCTGCTCGCCGTCGGCGGCTGCGCCACGTTCGTCGCGTGCTCCGCAACTGATTCGCTCCTGACCGCGGATCCAGCCTCTGCCTCAGCGGCCGCGCTCGCGAATCCAGTCGCGGTCGATCCGGCGATGTCGACCGTGCTGTCCGGATCGCAATTCACGCTCTCGCCTCGAATGCAGGACGCGTCCGCCCGGCTGCTCGAGAACTGGCCGAGGACGTGGAGCTCGAGCGACGTCTCCGTCGCCACCGTTTCGGCGACGGGAGTCGTGACTGCGCATGCGCCCGGAATGGCAAAGATCTTTCTCGTGTCCGGACGGAGGGTATCGCATACGACCGTCACGGTGGCCGATTCTAGCTCGGCCCACCGC
This sequence comes from Gemmatimonadaceae bacterium, assembly GCA_035310785.1. GTDB lineage: Bacteria > Gemmatimonadota > Gemmatimonadetes > Gemmatimonadales > Gemmatimonadaceae > FEN-1250. The sequence goes on from DATGDQ010000195.1 coordinate 4,112, forward strand.
TCGGTTGTCATCACGCCCGTCAGCGCCACCCTCGAGACCAATCAGACCTTCGCGCTTTCGGCGGTCGTCTCCAACGGGAAAGGCCATGCGCTGGCGAACTTCCCCGTCACCTGGACGAGCTCCAACAGCTCCGTCGCCGCGATCGATACGACGGGGAAAGTGAGAGGCCTCGCCGCTGGCAAGGTGAGTATCATCGCTCATGCGGGATCGGATCAGGCCACGGCGCAGCTCACGGTGATTCCGGCCAAGACGCTCGCTCCTGCCTCGACTCCTTCCACCGCGCCGGCGCCAGCACCCGCGCCGCCACCCGCGCCAGCACCGTATCCACCGACTCCTCCTCCGACTACCGCGCCCTCGTCCGCCGGGACCCTCTTCAGCGGCTACTCGAGCATTTCGAAGCATTGGCCGCACATCCGCACGATGATGACGGATTTCTACTACTCCTGGACGTCCGCGGAGCGTGCATGGGCGGGCGCGCACTATGATCTCGCCATGTCCGGCTCGGGAGCTGCCTGGACCTCGGCGAATCCGACCGTGGGCCACCTCCCCTACACGGTCGAGTGGACGGTGCTCATCCCGGGTACGGAGGGCGCCGGGCTCACGACCGCCTACTACGCCGACATGGTCGCATGGTACCGTGCACACTCGTCGTTCAGCATCGAGACCGCGTTTCTGCACGCGGCTGGTGCTCGGCGCGATTCTGCGGGCCGTGCGGTCGTCACGATCTGGGGCTCGCGCCGCTGGATGATCAACCCCGCCGATCCGGGTGCCCTGCAATATCAGATGGACCGCTACTCACGCATCGTCGCGAACGAGGGCGGTGCCTTCGTCGACGAAGCGGGTTCGGGCGACATGCTCTCACGCATCAGCAATACGCTCGAATATCCCACGAGCGCGACCTTCACGGCTCCGCAGTCGGCGGCGTTCGCCGCGTTGAAGCGCGCTATGGGAAGCAAGATCCTCATGATCAACACGGCAGAGTATCAAACGGACTTCGACCGGGCCAACGCGCTCGCGGCCGGCTCGGTGCACATGGAGTCGATCAACAATCCATTGTCACCCGACATGCCGCTTCGCTGGCATTGGATCGAGTCTTTGACGAGCAGCAATGTTCTCGTCGACATGGTCACGCTCTACCCGACAGCGACCGCGAACAGCATGGCCGCGACGTTTCCGAAGGGAAATTACGCGACCAGCGCCGAGCGCATGAAAATGTGGGAGCTGGCCAGCTATTACATGGCCGTCTCCTCGACGCCCGACAACCTCGCGCTCCAGCTCGAGAACACGTGGAACGTTCCGTACTCCTCCGTCTGGATCAAGGCGCAGGAAGCGAACGTCGGCCACCCGCTTGCGGCTCGAGTCCTGGCGTCGCGCGGCACGGACCCACTCGGTCAGGCGTACATGGTGTACACGAGAGACATGGATCGGGCGCTGGTGATCGCGCGCGTGAACCAGGGCTGGGGAACGCACAGTTACGTGGACGCCTCGGCCATCACGATCCCGCTGCCGACCTCCGACATCTGGCTCCCTCTTCGGGCGGACGGCACACTGGGTGCGCCGGTGACGAGCGTGTCGCTGCGCAATGTCGAAGCAATGATTCTGGTCAAGAAGAGCCGGATCTGACTCGCTTCGCACGTCAGAGCACGGCGCACTCGCCTCGAAGTCGAGAATTCGGCCGCGGGGAATGGTAAATTTCGCGTAGATGCCCAGCACAAACATCACCGACACCGGCCCCCTCACCTCAAAATCGCCCGACACCGCCCTCGCTCGCGAAACCGAGCGGCGGCGGACGTTTGCGATCATCAGTCACCCCGACGCCGGCAAGACGACGCTCACGGAAAAGCTCCTCCTCTACGGCGGCGCGATTCACCTCGCCGGGTCGGTGAAGTCGCGCCGCGCCGAGCGGCATGCGACGAGCGACTGGATGGAGCTGGAGCGCCAGCGCGGAATCTCGGTGACGTCGAGCGTGCTGCAGTTCGACTACGAGGGGTTCCGCATCAATCTCCTCGACACGCCGGGGCACGAGGATTTCTCCGAGGACACGTATCGCACGCTGATGGCGGCGGACAGCGCGGTGATGCTCCTCGACAACCGCCGCGGCGTCGAGGATCGCACGCGGCAGCTGTTCGCCGTGTGCAAGCGGCGGCGCATGCCGATCTTCACCTTCGTCAACAAGTGCGATCGCGCCGGCGAGGATCCGCTCAAGCTGATCAGCGATGTCGAGGCGGATCTCGAGATCGGCTGCTATCCGGTGACGTGGCCGATCTATCGTGACGGCGCGTTCGCCGGCGTGTACGACCGTCGTCGCAAGCGCGTGGAGATGTTCGAGCGCGGGATCGATCACGGTGCGCGCATGCTCGAGACGCAGAGCTCCGACCTCGACGACCCGGCCCTGGTCCAGCTGCTCGGCGACGACGCGCACCATCGACTCGTGCAGGAGATCGGGCTGCTCGATGCCGCGGGACATGCGTTCGACCACGCGGCGCTGCTCACGGGCGATCTCTCTCCGGTGTTTTTCGGAAGCGCGCTCACGAACTTCGGCGTCGAGGCGTTCCTCGAGGAGTTCCTCGATCTCGCGCCGCCGCCATCGCCGCACGAGTCCACGGCCGGCATCGTCGAGCCGACGGATCCGGAGTTCTCGGGATTCGTGTTCAAGATCCAGGCGAACATGGATCCGCGACATCGCGATCGCATTGCGTTCGTCCGCGTGTGCTCCGGCCACTTCGAGGCCGGGATGCAGGTGAAGCTCGGCCGAACGGGCAAGCTCGTGCGACTCCCCGCACCGCAGCAGTTCCTCGCGCGCGAGCGCAGCGCGGTGGAAGAGGCGTGGCCGGGCGACGTGATCGGCGTCGTCGACAAGGGGACACTCCGCATCGGCGACACGCTCTCGCCGAACGGGGACGTCGAGTATCGCGGCATTCCGCGCTTTGCGCCGGAGCACTTCGCGCGGATCATCGGCACGGACCCGATGCGCCGCAAGCAGCTCGACGCGGGGCTGCGCCAGCTCACAGAAGAGGGCGCGGCGCAGGTGTTCTTCACGGAGCCCGACGGCGGCCCGAATCCGGTGATCGGGGCGGTGGGCATGCTGCAGTTCGACGTGATGCTCTTCCGCCTCGAGAACGAGTACGGCGCGCCGTGCCGAATCGAACGCCTGCCCTATCGCTATCCGCGGTGGGTGGAGGGACCCGAGGCGGCTATCGAGCGGGCGTCGCGCGGCAGCGGCCGCATGCGGCTCTACGATGCGAAGGGGATGTCGCTGCTCGTGTTCGACGAGCTCTGGACGCTACGCAGCACGCAGCAGCACGAGACGTCTCTCACCTTTCACGAGATCGCGCCGCAGTAGTCAGCGGGCTGGCGTTGAGGGCTCGGGGTATGCCGCTGAGCAAGGCGCGAAGAGCGGCTCGACGGTCACCTCCTCGTGATCGGGCGCATCCACGCGATCCGCCAGCGCCTTCCTCGAGAGCGAACGCGCAATCGGACGAGGTTCGCTCATCGGAGCTCGAGCGCCCGCGGAAGCGCGTCGATGGGTCCTTCGACGCCCGTTTCGATACTGGAGACGGGCGCCGCGGTGTGGATCCCTCGCAGTGCCTCATAGCACTGTGCACCAACGAGCATGCCGGTGATGGGTGCAAGCCAGTAC
>DATGDQ010000196.1:0-3825 GCA_035310785.1 Gemmatimonadaceae bacterium
GAGCGACGCCCGCGCGGGATCGTGGAGCAGCGCGCCCACCGCGCGAATGCGCTGCGCGAGCGAGAGCAGGTCGGCTCCCAGCTCCCCCAGCGCGCCGAGCTCGCGATACCGGAGCACGAGGCGCATGAGCTGGTGCGTCCAGTCGAGGGCGATGCCCGGCATCTCGAGCAGCCGCAGCAGGTGGCCGGTTGGCGCCGGATCCACGATCACGCGAGTGAATCTCTGCTCACCCACCGCATCCGCAATGGCGGCGAGCGCGTAGAGCTCGTCGATGCCGGGCGGCGCGAGTGCCAGCAGGTCGCGAACGATCCGTCGATCCGCGCTCGTGTCGATCGCATGTGCCGAGATCGCGTCGAAGAGCGCATCCACACGCTCGGCGTATTCGGAGCGCAGGCGCTCGAAGGCGGCGCTCGCATCGGCCTGCCGCGCGAAGAGCCCTGGCACGCCGTCTACAGGCACCTCCCCATCGCCGATAGGTTGCTCGAGGGCATCGGCCAACGAGGGAGCGGGATCGGTGGACACGAGGAGCACGCGCCGGTCCGGTGATGGCTCCGCCACGGTGAGCGCGAGCGCGCAGGCGACGGTCGTCTTGCCGACGCCGCCCTTCCCTCCGACGATCGTCAGCGCGCGCAGCGGTGACAGGGTAGAGATCCCTCGTGCGACAGCGCCGGTATTGGGGCGCGATGGCTCTCCGCGCGCGCGTGTGGGTAGCTCGGCGGACTTGTTGTTCGATTTCGTCGCACGAGCTCCTGCCCGCACGTCCGCGATGCGCGAGCCCCACTCGCGCGCTCCATCCACTCCGAACGACACGGCGCGCCGACGAACACTCCGCCACGTTGCATCGGGCGCCGCGTCCCTCAGCTCGCCGAGAAGCTCGCCTGTATGATCCGCCGCGCGCCCCTCGTGTTTGCCGTTGCTCGCGTTGACGATCACCGCGCCCACGGCCACACCGCGCTCCGCAAGCGCCCGTGCGTAGCGCACCGTCTCCGCGAGCACCACCGGCTCCTCGCGCGTCACGAGCACCGCCGCGCACCGTGTGCGATCGGCGAGCACGCCCGTGAGCGACGCGACTCGCATGCGCATCGCGGCGAGAAACGCATCGGCGTCGTCCGTGCGATAGCGGTGCATGAGCGCGCGCACCATGAAGCGATGCTTGTCCTGCATCGCGTCGAGGAGTGCCAGGAGCAGCGTGAAGGCCCGCGGAAGATCGAGCAGCCGGAGCGTGTGTCCCGTGGGCGCGGTGTCGATGACGACGCGCTGCCAGCGGGCATCGGTGGCCAGCTCCGCGAGTCGCAGCAGTGCCATCGTCTCGTCGACTCCGGGGAGCGCACCGTCCACGAGCGACGCGACATCGCTGCGCTCGAGGTAGGTGCCGCGATCGACGATCGTCACCAGCACCTCGCGCCAGCGTGCCAGGAATCGGTCGCGCTCTTCCGCGGCGTCGAGCTGAAACCCCGAGAGATGGTTGGCGCCCGCGATCACGATCGGGTCGGCGCCCAGCGGCGCGTTCAGCGCGTCGCTCAACGCGCGCGCAGGATCGGTGGAGAGCACGAGCGTCTCCGCGCCGAGATCGGCCGCCGCGACGGATAGCGCCGCTGCGCACGTCGTCTTGCCGACGCCACCCTTCCCGACCACGAGCACCCACGGCGGAAGCTGGTCGAGGAGCGCGGCGGCGCCGCTCACGTGTCCTCGTCGCCTCCGCTCTCGGAATCCTGATCGTCCGAAGGGCGAGCCATGCGCACCGGTCCCCCCGCGGTGCCCATGCCGAGTCGTTCGCGCCACTCGCGAATGTCGCGCAGCTGGCGCATCAGCGACGCCTCCTCGGCGACGTAGGTCTCATCGTCGATGTCGCCGAGCTCGAGCCGCATCTGCAGCTCCATCAACGACTCCTTCACCGGCGTGTCGTCCACCAGCTCGTCCTCGACGACGCGCTGGACCTTTCCCAGCGTCCACCTGATGCCGGCGACGGGCCCGGTGACGGGCCAGAAGACGAGGGTGCTCAGAAGTCCCATGCTGGCCTAGCGCGATCAGCTGGCTTTTTCGAGCTTCAGCTTGATGTTGACGAAGTTGTACGGCGGCCACGGTCCCGTGTACTTGAACGTGAGCAGGTCCTCGTACTTGCGGCTCACCTCGCGCACGCGCTCGTCGAACTCCTCGCTGCGACCGCGGTCCACGAGGAAGGCGGCGTTCAGGATCATGCGATCGCCGATGACCTTGTTGCTGCGGCTCGCGACGGCGACCGGCTTGAGCGCCTCGTGCACCTCGGCCACATAGCCGTTTCCGGTCTCTTCGAGCGCCGCTTCGATCAGCCGGCCGAGCTGCATGCGCGCGAAATACGTGGACGAGGCCGCGTTTCGCGTGATCTCGTCCTTGAGCCGACGGATCTCGTCGTTCTCGTTCTCGATGTTCGCCACAACCTTGTCACGGTCCCAGAGGATCTTGAGGCCGAACTCGATCTTGTCGCGCATCTTGTCGAGAACGTCCGTGAACGCCTCGTACGTGGATCGCAGGAGCTCGGACACGTCCTCCTCCGAGCGGAACACCGTGCCGAACGACATCGGGATGACGGTGAACTCGCGCATCACGGTCTCGTTGACGAACTCGTGTGCGAGGACGTTCTCGCGCGTGGGATCGTAGATCACGATCGGCGTGTCGCTGACGACGGCGGCGAGATCGCCGTGATGTACGGTGTAAACGCGACGGTGTCCGCCGATCCCGATCTCGCCGAAGCTGCGCTCGTGCTCCTGGCGAATGATGCAGTACACGTACTTCCCGCCGTCGTCGACACCCGCCAGCTCGGAAGGAGCGCCACTGGGAGCAACGCTGTTCGCGCTGTACTCGGCGCCGCGCGGAACGGTGCCCGGCACGGTCGTGGCGCGGCTGCTTTCGCTGGCGTTGGGGATCTCGCTCATGTGGGTGCCCTCGTCGATGTCGGCGTCGGAGCTGAAGCGCTGCAAACGTACTGGGAACACGCCAGCGTCGCCACACCGCACAGCCGGCGTACGGACTGCGTGTGTGGCCCAATGACTGGAATAAGGCGACAGACGCATGGTTCGGCGCAGTGGAGGCGAGTAAACCAGAGCTCGCTTACGAACGCGCGAAAGCACGGCCTTGAAGCCTTCGAATACTAATCACGCGACTTGCGGGCCACGGGATCTGGATCACCAATTGGAGCTGTCAACGAGCCCGGTCCCCGAGCTCAGTGCATCGGGAGCCGGGAGAGCGCGTACTGCACCGCCAAGTCAGTCGTGCTCCAGAGCTGCACGTCCGAGCTCGTGCCGTAGCGCGTGGGCAAGAGTCGTCCGTCACTGATTCGATAGCTCCACACCTCACTGTGCTGCACGTGCGAAGCATCTACCGCCGCGAGCACGCGATTCAGCGCGTCGCGCAACGAACGAATGTACGGCTCGTCCGATGCGCGGACCGGGCGTCCGGAGGCGTCCAGCGCCGCCGAGACCTGCTCCGCCGTGCCGAGGAGAAAGAGGTTCACTTCCCGTCCCCATACGACCCGCGGCGAGTGGTAGAGCTCTCTCTCGAACTCGCGCCACACCTGTGGCGATGCGTACGCATCATTCGCAACGACGGGGCCGACGGTGTCCACGAAGAGACCAACCGGATAGTCGCGCACGAACGGCGCGACCTCACCCAACACCTCCTGGGAGGTCGTTCGCCCGGCGGCGTCGCGCGGCGCGTGATTCCTCAGAAACAGATCGGTGGCAGGATCGGTGTTGACCACGCGGATCGGCGCCCCACGCTCATCGAGCGACAGGGCGAGAAAGACGAGCGAGTCCGCGTTATCGCGTCGCTGCGCCATCCTCGATTCCC
>DATGDQ010000197.1:0-4891 GCA_035310785.1 Gemmatimonadaceae bacterium
CGCGTCACCAGTTGCTCGAGCAGCTCAGCGCGCAGGGTATCTCCCACGCGTACCCCGAGCGCAGAGGCGAGCGATGCGCTGATCGCGACGCCGTCGAGTGGCACCTCGCGAGTTCTCCCCTGAATATCGACGAGGCGGTACAACGCGCCACCCGTTTCCAAACCCGTGAGGGCGAGCGTGCGAGTCCGTCCCCCATGGTGAAGCCGAACGGGAATCGCCTCCGTCAACTCCGCCTTGGAGACGCCCGGCAGCGCGCTGAAGATCGCGCGAGCCGAGGCGGGCACGGATGAGATCAGCTGAACGGCGATCGTCTCCCGATGTCCAACGCGGAACTGCACGTCGATCATCCTGCGCGACGCGTCGTACAGCGAGAGCGAGCCGGCCATCAACCCCAGAGCAGCCGCGACACCCGCTGCACCGAGCAGCGCTCTCGAAGGGCGTCGCTCGATGCCTCGCATCACCATCCGCGCAGAGGCGGGCAGGATGTTTCCGAGCCCGAGCCGATCCAGAAGCAGGGTGTGGTAACGCGCCGGCGCGGGTTCCTGCAGCGCCGTGGCAGGCGAGAGACGCGCCGCGCCAAGCACCGCGCGAAAAGCGCCGGCGGCGGTGGCCAGCGAGAGAACGGCGAGCGCGAGGGTCATCGCGATCCAATCGATTCGGAAGTGCAGGCCAGGAATGCGCAGGACATCGGCGTACAGGCCGGTGAAACGGCGACCGAGGAAGACGCCCAGCACGGTACCGACGGCGATGCCCAGCGCGATGGCGATCGCCGTGTACTCGAGGTAGTGCCGGGCGACCGCGCCATTCGTGTACCCGAATGCCTTCAGCACCGCGATCTGTTCTCGCTCCGTCGCGATGAGACGAGTCAGTACCGTCCCAGCGAGGAATGCGGCCACCGCCACGAAGAACATCGGGAATGCCATTCCCATCACGCCAAGCTGCTGCAGCTCGTTGTTCACCACGCGATTCGAGAGCTGATCCTTTCGGCCGATGGCTCCTCGGCCGCCATAGCGTGCCAGCAGACTATCGACTGCCACGATCACCTGGGACTCCTTCGCATTGCTTCGCAGCTCGATCGCGACGTCGTTGAAGGCGCCCCGCATTCCCGTTGCATACGTCACGAGCTCGCTGGGTGCCCACAGGATGCCGAACGAGCGCTCGTCGTTCGCCATTCCGCCGCCCGCCTCTTCGAACAGATAATCCGGTGAGGCGCCGACACCGACGATCCTCAGGCGCGCACGTCGCTCGTTGATCACAGCGGTGAGCGTGTCGCCGAGCGAGAGTCCGTTCGACTCCATGAACCGGCCGTTGACGAGCACCTCATCATCTGCGCCCGGCGCTATCGCGCGGCCTCGACGCACGTCGACACTGTTGATCCGCTCGGATCCCCCGTTGCCGACAGGCATGGCGATGAGTCGACCCGTCGCCGGCCGATCGAGACCGGGAACGTCGAGGCGCACGTCCTTGACCACCCGCGTGGCGACACGCGCAACACCCGGGATCGCCGCGAGGCGAGCCACCATTTCATCTGGCGCGCGAGTCAGCGTCGCGAAGACATCGGCGAAGTGGGCGTCGATGTAATAGTCGTCTCGCGCCCGCTCGAGCGACGTGGAGGCGCCGCGAATCGACATGACGCAGAGGACTCCGCCCGCGAGCACCATCGAGATGGACACCACCTGCGCGCGCGTGCGCCAGACGTCACGCAACAGCTTCCGATTGAGCGAGTTCATCCCGCTCGCCCGCCGACGCACGCGGTCGCGCTCACCACGACAGCTCCTCGGGCGCCGCCCGCCGCGCGTTCCGATACTCCTCCGAGATGCGGCCACTCGTCATCCGGAGCACGCGATCCGCCATCGCCGCTATCGCCGCGTTGTGCGTGATGAGCACCGTCGCGGAGCCCGTGTCGCGATTGACGTTCGCGATCGTCTGCAGCACCATCCGGCCCGTCTCCACGTCGAGCGCGCCCGTCGGCTCATCGCACAAGAGCACATCGGGCTGCTTGGCCACCGCGCGCGCAATCGCCACGCGTTGCTGCTCGCCACCGGAGAGCTGCGCGGGGAAGTGATCGACGCGGTCCGCCAATCCCACGAGAGCGAGCGCGGTCTCCGGGGGCATGGGATGCTCCGCGATGTCCGTGACCAGCGCCACGTTCTCGCGAGCCGTGAGGCTCGGAATGAGATTGTAGAACTGGAATACGAATCCAACGTGCTCGCGCCGGTATTGGGTGAGCTCGCGCTCCGACATCTGCGTGAGATCATGCTCCTCGAACAGCACCGTGCCGCTCGTCGCGGTATCCAGCCCGCCGAGAATGTTGAGGAGCGTCGATTTCCCGCTTCCGGAGGCACCGAGCAGCACGAGCAGCTCTCCGCGGTAGAGATCCAAGTCAAGAGAGCGAAGCGCCTCCACGACGACGTCGCCGGTTCGATAGATCTTGGTGAGCCCTCTCGCGAAGAACACCCGTCCGAGGTCGACGCCGCCGTGTTCGGAGTCGGACAGGGCCGTCGGCTGTGGGGCAAAGCTGGTATACATGCCTCAGCCTACGAATGGACAGGGGACGGTGCCGTCGGGTGTTGCCTGATACGCTCGCGCTCGTGCGCAGCAAATCGTACGCAGGGGACCAGATCTGGTCATTCCGTGGAGCGCGCGAATGCAACCACCATTCACCAGCGAGCAATTCTTCGAGGTATTCCGGCTCTATAACCAGAGTGTATGGCCGGTGCAGCTCGTGCTGATGCTGGGTGCTATGCTGCTGGCAGCCTCCGCCATCGGCGGCTCACGCAGCTCGGGCTACATCGCGATAGGGCTGGCGTCGCTCTGGGTCTGGATGGCCATCGCGTACCATCTGGCCTTCTTCGCGAGACTGACGCCAGCGGCCTACGGCTTCGCTGCCGTCTTTCTCGTGGAGGCCGCTCTGCTCGCGTGGCACGGCATGCGCACACGAAGACTTCGCTTCGGGATGCCGGTGCAGCGCCGCGCGATGATCACCGGCGTCACGCTCGTGCTGTTCGCGCTCTTCGGATACCCGGCGATCGCACACGCGCTTGGCCAGCGGTATCCGGCGCTGCCGACGTTCGGGCTGCCCTGTCCCACCACGATCTTCACATTCGGGCTTCTCACGCTGGCCGTCAGGCCGATTCCACGGAGCGTACTCGTGATCCCGATCGCCTGGGCGCTCTTGGGCACTGTAGCAGCTCTCCGATTGGGCGCGCGCGAGGATTTCAGCCTGCTTCCCGCGGTACTCCTGGCACTCACCGTCGTGCTCGAGCCCCTATCGCATGCGCAAGGCACGGCGCTGCAACCCGAGAGGCCGTTTCAGGTTCGCTCTTAGCGCGTCAGCAGATCTCGTCGTTCGCTGCTGATAGCGGGAGGACTCTCAACTCCGCGGGCTTCGATTCATCGAGCCGCGGCTCCAGCGCTCGTCCACGACGGATGGTCCCGGTGAGACTCACGGCTCCGGAGAGCGTGTTGTAGACCGTGCCGAACTTCTCGATGTTGAGGTGCAGCAGATCGAGTCGCGCATCCGGCTCGTCGGTATCCACGACGAGCTCGTAGTCCACTCTGCTGATGTGAGGCGGCGTGTCCTGCCGAACGCCGTGCACACGCACGTCCGCCGTTCGGAGCGTGAACTTCAACATCGGCGCAACGCGCTCGATGCCCTTGAGCATGCAGGCGGCGATCGACGCCAGGAGAAGCTCTGCAGGATTGAACGCGTCCGATCGCCCCGCGGGATCGATGTCGAGGGGCAGGGACGCAAACTCGGCGCGCTCGCAGTGCGCGGTGGCTGTGGAGTCGTCGTTGCGATGCGCGGTTACGGTGTACTCCAGCATGGCGAACCTCGTGGGGGGAGATGGACGCACACGGAACTTGCTCGTCACCCATCTCCGCTGCTGCCGGGCGGAGCCTGACGAACACCTGCTTCAGCGGGTCCGCATGGGAGAACGCTCAGCAGAACCGAGTCACTCGCCTCCGCGAACTCCCGTGCTGTGCGACTGCCTCGAGGGTAGCAGCAGCGCCGTCACGACCAGAGCGCCGGCCAACACGACGAACAGTCCCGATCCCGGGCGGGGCAGCAGAAACACGTGTCGGTCGAGCTGTCTGGTAGTTGTGCGGAGTCCGAGCAACACCCACGTGGCGAAGAGCGCGAGCGCGGCGCCCCACACGCCGATCGCAACACGCAACCGCGGATCGGGTCGTATGAGCAACGCGATACCGCCGATTGCCGACACCGCACCACCGGCGAGCACGAGTCGCCCGTACAACCCGGTAATTCCAGAATACGAATGCAGGCCCGCGAACAACGACATCCATGGCAGCACGGCGCCGACGGCGACGATCACACCGCCGGCAACCGCGGGAAGTGCCCAGCGCCAGTCACAAGCCGTGTGACTGTTCATTTCTTCGGCCGGACGCTGAAGAACAAGTACGCGTTCGAACGGATGTCGTCCGTTATCCCGACACCCGCCGCCTGCAACGCGCGCACCGTCGCCAGACTCTTGCCGGCCACGATCTGGTCCCAGACCGCCGGCGAGCTGACGCCGATGACCTCGATCTCCCACCAGCCCGCCTGTCCGCCATCGGCCCGAGACTCGGCCAGATCCGAATCGATGATGTGACTGTGTGCGGGGAGTGGCACATCGGCGAAGCCCGGGCCGAATACGCGCGACAGATCGATCGTCGACGGATGATTGATGCAATTCCCGGGGATGGGGCACTGCAGCGTCGACACGTCGGGAGTGAATCCCGTGGGAGTCATCACGTACAGCACGGGAATCTTTCCCGGGCGCGGGTCGGACGTTCCGTCTGCGCCGACCTCGCAGCCGCTCGGCGCTCCACTCGCTGGCCCGTCGGAACAGAAGAACGGCTTCGTGTAGAAGAAGGAGACGGTGTTGCC
>DATGDQ010000198.1:0-13299 GCA_035310785.1 Gemmatimonadaceae bacterium
AGCAGCTCCTCGCGCGGCACGACCGCGCTGTTGCGCGCGATGAGCGCGGCGAGAAGCGCGTACTCCTTCGGCGTGAGCGGCACCACCACCCCCGCGCGCGTGACCTTGCGATGATCGCGATCCACCTGCACGTCGCCGAAGCGCACGGGGGGCAGGCGCACCACCGCGAAGCTGCCGCTGGCCGAGCGTCGCAACAGCGACTCGATGCGCGCGAGCAGCTCGAGGAGGCCGAACGGCTTCGTCACGTAGTCGTCGGCGCCGAGACGGAAGCCGCGCACCTTGTGCGCCTCCTCGGACAGTGCCGTGAGCAGCAGCACCGGCGTCACCGAGTCCCGCTCGCGAATGGTCCGCAGCACATCGTAGCCGTTTCCGTCCGGCAGCATCAAGTCGAGAATGATGAGGTCGGGCGGATCGGCGGCGAGCGCGTGTGCGGATGCCGCGACGTCCGCCGCGACGGTCACGCGATAGCCGTCGAACTCGAGGTTCTGACGAAGTCCCTCCGCGAATCCCGGATTGTCTTCGATGAGGAGGATGTGCGTCACGGGACGTCCGCAGACGGAAGATCGATGACGATGCGCGCGCCGCCGCTCGCCCCATCTTCGGCGCGCACTCGGCCGCCCGCCCGCACCACAATGTCGTGCACCACATACAATCCGATACCTGCGCCCGCGGTCTCCGCGTCGCCGTTCGCGCGAAAGTATCGGGTCCAGACGCGATCGCGAAGCGCGGGAGCGATGCCGGGCCCTTCGTCTTCCACCGCGATGCGCACCGTCGCACCCTCGCGCGCCGCGGAGACGTGCACCGTCTGCGAGGCCGAGCCGAACTTGAGCGCATTGTCGAGAACGTTCGTGAGCGCCTGGAGCAGCGCCGGTTCGCCAATGCGGGCGCGCGGGGTGCCCGCGACGCTCACCGCGATCTTCGTGCGGGCATCGCTCAGGGCACGCACGCGCGTGATCGCCGTCTCGATCACCGGCGCGACCGGCGTCGCCGCCGCGGGCGCCACCGCGCGCTCCGGCCGCGTGAGTCCAACGACGGTGCTCACGGTCTCGATCAGGCGATTGGCTTCATCCACGATGTGTTGGGCGGCGGCGCGGCGTGCATCATCGCCGCGCACGCGATCGAGCGCGAGCGTTTCGGAGTAGAGAAGGATCTGCGCAAGCGGCGTGCGCAGCTCGTGCGAGATGGTCGCGAGAAGCTCCGCCTGCCTGCGCACCGTGCGCCGGTCGCGCACGAGCTGCAGCACCGCAACCGAGGCGAGCGCGATCGTTCCGAGCAGCATGAGCGTGAGCGCGATCGACGGCACTCCCTCGCGCGCGATCACGACTCCGGAGAGCGGGCGCGCGAACGCCGGGAGCGCCGTGAATCGAATTCCCGCGTCCTCGTAGACCGCGAGTACCCGCGATGCCGCTGCGGCATGACCGAGCACGGTGTCGAGGCCGATCGTCGCGACGAGCGAGACGAGCGAGTCCGCGCGGCCTCGTGTACGTGCGTCCGCGAGCATCGCCGCGACCACACCTGGGCAGGTGACGAGCCCGTACACGGCCACTGGCGCGCTGTACTGAGCGTGCTTCACACCGTAGATCACCGCACGGCCATGAGAGAGGAGCGTCACGTATCCTTCGTTCGAGAGAGGACTCGTGCGCAGTCCCGGCGCGACGACATCCGGCAGCCACGCCACGTGCGCCGCGCGCGCAGGCGGCGAGACGAGAAACCCTCGATTGCGTAAATCGATCCGGAAGAACGTCGGCATCGTATCGGCATCGTCGACGCACCGCAACGCGATGCCCGAGGCATCGCGTGGCCCTGGCGGCGGAAGCTCCTCGTAGACCGAGCCCATGGTTCCACTCACCTGTGCGCCGATCGCCGCCACGGTGGCGGCTCGAAGCGCGCCCGCCGCGGCATCGATGCGCTCTCGTGCCACGAGCGAGAGATAGTCCTCCGTCACGCGCTCGGCCGTGCGACGCTGGAAGCGCAACTCGGAAGCGACCGCCCACGCGAGCGCGGCCCCGAGCACGAGCGCGAGCACGATCGTGAGACGCGACAGCGCGGAGGGCGGTCGGGCGGTGAGCAGGGGTAGCGACTGCATCGTCTGGATATAATGCACGCCGTGTCAGTGCGCCCGCTCGTGGGTGTCAGGAAAACCTGACTTTCTCCTTGCGGGCTCCGGAGCGCGCGACGCGCCCGGACGGTCTTATGCTCGGCCCATGAATCTGTTCACGAAGAAATCACTGTCGCAGCTCGACGCGGAATCGGAGCGGAACCCGCTTCGCCGATCGCTCGGCCGCGTCCAGCTCATCGCGCTCGGCGTGGGCTCGATCATCGGCACCGGCATCTTCGTGATGACCGGAACCGCCGCCTCGCAGAATGCAGGACCTGCGCTCGTGCTCTCGATGATACTCACGACGATCGGATGCGCATTCTCGGGGCTCTGCTACGCCGAGTTCGCGGCGATGGTGCCGATCGCCGGGAGCGCGTATACGTATGCGTACGCGACCATCGGCGAGTTCATCGCGTGGATCATCGGGTGGGATCTCATCCTGGAATACGCGCTGAGCGTGTCGACGGTGGCGGTGGGCTGGAGCGGATACTTCGTGAGCCTCGCCAATGACGTCGGCATTCACATTCCGGTGGCTCTCGCGACTCCGCTCGGGAAAGTGGTGACGGATCACAGCGGCGCGACGATCACGGGCATCGTCAACCTTCCCGCGGTGTTCATCGTGTTCCTCGTGTCGGTGCTGCTGATCAGCGGGATCCGGCAGTCCGCAAACGCGAATACGGTGATGGTGATGATCAAGGCTGCGGTGCTGGTCGTGTTCGTCGTCGCCGGTGCAGCGTACGTGAAGCGCGCGAATCTCACGCCATTCATACCGCCGAACACGGGGTCGTTCGGGCACTTCGGCTGGAGCGGGGTCCTGCGCGGCGCGGGCGTGATGTTCTTCGCGTACATCGGCTTCGATGCGGTCACCACGGCCGCACAGGAGTCGAAGGATCCGCAGCGCGACATGCCCATCGGCATCCTTGGCTCGCTCGCGCTGTGCACGGTGATCTACATCGCCGTCGCGATCGTGCTCACGGGCATTGTCCACTATTCGAAGCTCAATGTCGCCGATCCGCTCGCGGTCGGCATCGATGCCACGGGACTGCGCTGGTTGAGTCCCGTGATCAAGGTGAGCGCGCTGTTCGGCCTCTTCAGCACGATGCTCGTGCAGCTACTCGGACAGACGCGCATCTTCTTCTCGATGGCGCGCGACGGGCTGCTGCCGCGCGTCTTCGGGCGAGTGCATGCGCGATTCAGAACGCCGCACGTGAGCACGATGCTCACCGGTACGGTGTGCGCGCTCGTCGCCGGGCTCACGCCCATCGAGGTGCTCGGCCAGCTCGTGAGCATCGGGACGCTGCTCGCGTTCGTGCTGGTGTGCATCGGCGTCGTGATCCTGCGGAGGACGGCGCCGCACAATCGCCGTCCCTTCCGCACGCCGGGCGTACCATGGGTCCCCGCACTCGGCGCGATCGTCTGTCTCGCACAGATGCTCGGACTGCCCGGCGAAACCTGGGTTCGTCTCTTTACCTGGCTCGCGATCGGACTCGTGATCTATTTTCTCTACGGGCACTCGCACGCGCATGCAGCGAGACTCGCGCGCGATGCGCCGCTCGATCTACATCTTCCCGAAGATCTGCCCGAGCACACCGCCCAACTGAGATGAGCCTCCGCCCTGCTGCACGGCCGATGCGGCCTGCTGCAGAATGGAGCCGAGTCCGCCCTGGCTTCCCGACGGCTGTGTGGCCTGGTGATGCGCCAGGGCGGTCATTACCACCGGCACGAGCATCGCCAGCAGCGCGGTGACTTTCGAGGAGTCGAGTCCCGTCGCCGTCTGGACGCCGTTCTGCACGGTCGCGGTGTGCTGGCCGAGAATGCTGTTCAGCAGCCCACCGCCAGCGCCGCCCATGGCGCCGCTGATCATACCGCCAAGATTTCCGAGACCGCCGAGCGTGTCGGCCGGAGTGTGATTCTCCACTGCACTCTGGATTGCGCTGGCGCCTCCCGGCTGCTGTGCCGTGTGCGCCATGCCGCCCACGATCATCGGAAGCGCCGCCTGAATCGCATTGTTGGCCGTCGCGGGATCGATGCCAAGGTGCTGGCTGATCTGCTGAATCTGTTCTGGGCCGAGGTGCTGCTGCACGGTGTCGAGGAGAGACATGTCCACCTTCCGAAAAGGGATCGATTCAACCGGCCACGAATGGAACGCCAATACTTACTTACGCATCGTGCGCCACTTTCCGCTACCGCATGTGCCGAGCATCGACCGCGCGGCAGTTCTCGCGCGTGGTGGCCGGCGCTGTGAAGGGCTGCGCGGTTCGTCGTAACATTATCGATGCGCATCTCGCGTCTCGCCGCCTCCCTGGCTCTCGGGGCTCTGGCCTTTGCGTGCACATTCGCCATCACGTCGGGAGCCGGCCCGGGGCTGGATCCGGACAGCATGTCGTACATGCAGGCGGCATCCACGCTGGCGCACGCCGGAGCGCTGCGAGACGTGCAGCGAGATTGGGAAAGCGCCGACAGCACGATGCCGCTCGCGCATTGGCCGCCTGGATATTCGGTGGCGCTCGCCGCTGTCGAACGGCTTGGCGTCGGGCCCACGCAGAGCGCGCGCATCATCAGCGCGATCGCCGCATTCGTCACGATAGCCGTCATCGCCTGGCTGGCCGGCGGAGTGGCCGGCGCGGGAACCGGCATAGTGGCGGGATTGCTCGTCATGGTGACGCCGGCCGTGGTGCAGGTGCACGAAAGCGTGCTGAGCGAGCCGCTGTTCATCGCGCTGCTCGTCCTCACGCTCGCCGCGATGGCACGCGCGCCAGCCAGGCCGCTCGTCTCGGGAGCGCTTGCGGGACTCGCGAGCATCGTGCGGTACGCCGGGATCTCTCTCGTCGGCGGAGTCGTGCTGTGGCAGTTCATGCGATCGGGTACGCTGCGCGAGCGCTTCGTACGTGCGCTGACGGCGGCGGTGCCGTCGATTCTCCTGCAGGGCGCATGGGTACTGCGCACGGTGCACGGCGCTGGGTCGAGTGCGATCCGGCAAATCAGTTTGTACGGAGAGATCACGTCGACGCTTCGTGAGGGATGGCGCACGACCTCCGCCTGGCTCGTGCCGGGAATGGGCGAGGTGTGGGGCATATTCGTCGCAGCCGGCGTGGCGGTACTCATCGGCGTGGCGATTTGGGAGGCGCGACCGCTGCGCGAGCGGCAGACCGTGGCGATGGCTGCGGTGCTGCTCGCCGCGTGCTACCTCGCGCTCGTGCTCGCGTCGCGACTCATTGCGGATCCGGGAATCCCGCTCGACGATCGATTGATGGCGCCCCTGCTCGTGCTGCTCGAAGTCGCGATGGTGCTGATCGTCGCACCCGCGTGGCGGGGATGGCCGTCATCCGCAAAGCTGCTGGTCGCCGTGCTCGTGACACTCTGGTGCGGCGCCGCGCTGCGCGTGAGCGTCATCAGCGCGCGTTACGCCGTGACGACGGGCAACGATTTCGCCGAAGACTGCTGGCGCGACTCTCCCCTCGTGGCATGGGTGCGATCGAACGGCGGAGGACACGCGCTTTTCACGAATGTGCCGGAAGCGCTCTACTTCCACGCGGGCCGGCTGTCGCACGAGCTCCCCGATGAGCAGGACGCAACCACCGGTGCCGCGTTCGTGGACACGCTCGTACGGCGGAACGCGCTCGTCGTCGATTTCGACGAAACGTGTGGAGCGCTGGAGAATCCCGATTCGATACTCGCGCACCTGCCGCTGCGCGAAGTGGTGAGCGTGCCGACGGGACGAGTGCTCGCGCCCGGCGTCGTCCGCGCCGACACCTTCCCGTCCTCACGGCCGTAGGAGAGCTTAGAACGCCCGCATCAGCCACCCTCTCTCAGCACAGGCAGCGCACGCATGTTCATCCCGGTCGAAGTGGTCATCGTTCCGTTCGTGTTCGGGATCCCCGGAATCGTGATCATGACCAAGATGTGGTTCAGTCACCGAGAGAAAATGGCCGGGCTCCGGGGTGGACGGCAACTCCCGACGATCACCGATGCGCGATTCGAGCGCCTCGAGCAGGCGGTGGAGTCCATCGCGATCGAGATGGAGCGCGTGAGCGAAGGCCAGCGCTTCGTCACCAAGCTGCTCAGTGATCGCGCGCCGCCGCTGCAGGACAAGCTGCCGCCGGGCGAGCAGCGCAAGCCATCCGGCTGAATTGCAACCGACACCGATGATTCGAATCGTTCGCTTGACGCCTGCGGATGCGGAGCGCTACCGGGCCGTGCGACTCGAGGGGCTCCGCGGCGATCCCTCCGGTTTTCGCTACAGCGAGGCCGAGGATGAGCGCATCGAGGCGAGCAGCTGGTCAGCGCGACTCGCGCGCGAGTTCGTGGTGGGCGCCGAGCAGGACGGTGAACTGGTTGGTGTCGGGGGATTCTCGCGCTTCGCCGGCGAGAAGCTCGATCACAAGGGGCTCATCTGGGGGATGTACGTGCGCCCGCATGCTCGCGGCACCGGCGCGGCCGACGCGATCATGCGCGCGCTCATCGCGCACGCGCGAGAGCGGGTGCGACAGCTTCAGCTCACGGTGCTGGCGGACAATGCGCGCGCGCGCGCGTTCTACGAGCGGCACGGCTTCGAGCACTACGCGACGGAGCCCGAGGCCGTGAGGCGGGGAGATGCGTACGTCGATGAGGCGTTGATGTGGCTCTCGTTCGCGGCGAGGTAGCTCTCAGTTCGGCGCGATCGACATCCCGATGCGAAAACGTCCGGTGTCATCGGGAACGCCGAAGAAATTCGCGTAGCGATCCTTGTAATGAATGCGAATGGCGTGCAGCAACCCGATGCCGCCGAAGATCAGCGAGATCTGATTCTTCGAGAGCGAGGACGTTCGCGACATGAAGCTCACATCGCTCACGGCGCCGTTGCGCCCCAGCGTGATGTAGAAGAGCACCGTTCCAAGGCCGCCGGCGAGGAGTCCGCGCTCGAAGGGGCCGGCGATGCCGCCCTTTTCGTGAGGCACGTCGAGCAGTGTCTCGTCGAGGAGGGTCTGAACCGTCAGTCCGGCACTCGAGAAGATGAACTGCTTGTGCGGCTCGAGCTGTGAATTGATGCCCGAATAGATCGTGGGGCGCCAGCGATTGAAGCCGAACGATGGGTGCCCGCCCACGGCGTACGACGCAACGATGTGTCCGCTCTCGTGGGCGAGGATGCTCGACACGAAGCCAAGCGCGAAGCGGAGCTTGTAGTGGCGCTGTGTGGTGTGGCGCGCCGAGTGAGGCACGCTGTCAGCGGACACAGCCTGTGCGCTCATCGTGCCGGGTCCGAGCGCGAACGCGAGCATCAGCACGGGAGCGAACGAGAGGCGAAGGTGCATCGCCGAGAAATAATCTGCGGTAGGAGACAACGTAAGCCACCGATGCGCAGTTGCGCGCGAGCCCCGGGAGAGATTTCTTATGGGCAGCGTCCCACACGAGGATCGAATGTCGCGAGCCATCGTTCTGCAGGCACTGGAGGAACGGCGCGTACTCCGCATCGTGTATGCATTCGGCGGACAGCGCATGATCCAGCCGCATGCCATTCTCAGAAAGCCGGATGGCACCGAGCTCCTCGAAGCCTTTCAGGTGCAGGGCTTCACCGAAAGTGGTGTGGAGCACGGGTGGAAGAATTTCGAGCTCGCGCGCCTCCATCAGGTGGAGCTTGGCAGCGAGCGATTCGAGCCGCGCCGCGACTTCAAACCGGTCAACGGCGCGCACGGTGTCGTGATCGCGGGGGTGCGAACCTCGGACCAGCCCGAGGACGAACGGTAGTCGCGCTATCTCAAGATCGAGACCAGCCCCGTCTTCACATACTTGCTGAGATTCACGGACCCGTTGACCGTCTCGATCGAGACCCGGCGCGATCCGTCATCGAGCTTGATTCGCATGTGATGCTTGTCCGCGCTATCAGGCACGGCGTTCGGATAGTTCGCGGTGATCGAGCCGTTCGTGTTCTCGAGGTCGATCGATCCGCCGATTCCCTCGGGCAAGACGGAGGTCACCGAGCCGTTCACCGTCTCGAGATGCACGTTGCCGGAATCCGGGAGCGACGCCATGCTCGCGATGATCGACCCGTTCACGGTCTCTGCGTTCACCGTTCCCTTGGTGGTCGACACGGCGATGTCGCCGTTCACCGTCGTCGCTTTCACGTTGCCGCCGATGTTCTGCGCGGCAACCTTCCCGTTCACCGTTTCGACATCCACCGTCACCCCCGACGGCACGTGCAACGTGTAGCGCACGGTGTAGGCATGCCTGTGGCTGAAGAACGAGAAGGGGGAGACCGTCACGTCGTGCTTGTGTCCTCCCGGGCCACACGAATCGTCGGCGTGCGCGCCGAAGAGTGTGCAGAAGTACATCTCGTTGCCGTTCATCGCCTGCTTCACTTCCACGGCGCCGGGCGCCGCGTTCACGATCACGGCGTCGACGCTCAGCTTTTCGTCGGCAGAGGGAACGATTGCGATCGCCCCATCGATGTTGCGGACGTTCACCGTGGCGCCGGGCGCGATGTCACCGCTCCAGGTGAACGTACGCGGCGGATAATTGCGGCCATGCGAGCAGGAGGCGGCCACGATGGCAACGACGAGGAGGCACAGAAACTGGCGCATGATGAGCTCCGGGACGGGCAAGTCGGATTGACCTTTCCCGTCCCTACGTGAAAGTGCTCAGCCGAGTTTCCTGAGCTTCACGGAGCCGTTCGTGGTGTGGAGCTCCACCCGGCGGCCGCCCTGGCCGACCGTACCATGTATGTGCTTGCCGATCATTCCGGAGCTGATGGTCAGCGGAAAGTCGCTCTGGATCCCGCCATTCGTGGTTTCGGCGTCCACATCGGCGCTCAGGTCGGCAGGCGCCTCGAGCTGTACCGAGCCGTTCACCGTCTCCAGCTCCAGCGGCTCGCTCGACTTGACCAGGTGCTCGATCGTCGCGTGCACGTTGCCGTTCACGGTTTTCGCGCTCACCGGGCCGCCCAGCGTCGCCACTTCCACACGTCCGTTCACGGTCTCCGCATCGACGGATGCGGTCGCACCGCTCACGTCCACCGAGCCGTTCACCGTGTTGAGATCGACCTTCACGTCCTTCGCCACGTGAACGGTGAACTGCACCGACACATCGTTGTGCCGGTCACCGTGATTGTTCCGACTTCCCTCATCGTTGCAGTTCTTCTCGTCGCCCCAGAGCGCGCACACCGTCACGCCGTTCTTTCCCGGTTCGACCAGAATGCGCACCATCGAGGGATCGCCGCGCCGCCACCGCTTCACCGCGGTCACCGTCGTCGTCGCGTTGTCGGACGCGACGACGTCGATGCTGCCATTGAGATTGTCCACGCGGATCGTGCCGCCCGGCGCGATCGACTGCCTCGTCGTGAAGCTGCTGTCGTACTGCGAGTTGCCGTCGTAGTCGCGTTGCGCGTAGGCGGGCGCGGCGAACGTGATCAGCACCATGGCGGCAACGAACGCGGAATGAGAGCGACGCATGTTATCTGTCTCCATGTGAGCGGCAGCCCCTGATGTGCACATCGCCGCTGAAGGTCTTGAGAACGAAGTGAGCACCACCACCATTTCCCATCGTCAGCGTGCCGCGCTTGCCCATCCGATCGCCGCGGCCGCCCGGCTGCAGTGTCATCGAGCATCCCGTCTCGAGATCACCGCTGTACGTCTCCACCTCGAGCGTGGCATTTCCTGCGCCCCCGGTGAGGTCCAGGTCGACATCGCCCGAGTGCGAGTGGAACTCGTAGCGCCCCTTCGGATCCACGGGCCCGGAGAAGTGCACCTCGCCGGATACGGTCTCGCTGCGCACGTAGGCGGAGGTCACGTCCTGCAGCACGACATCTCCGCTCACACTCTGTGCGGACACCTCGCCCGTGATCTTGCGCGCCGTGACGTCGCCGCTCACGCTGCTCGCGTGCAGCCCTGCCGAGGCGTTGATGACGGAGAGGTCGCCGGACACGGTTTCGAGCGCCGCGTGACTGGCGATGTTCTCGGCGTTGAGGTCGCCACTCACCGAATGCGCCTCGACGTCCGCCACGTCGCGCACCCTGATGTCGCCGGAGATCGATCGCATGACGAGGCGCGCGGACTTCGGCATGCTGATCTCGATCCCGTAACTCCGGCCCTCATCGGCGCGATCTTGATAGTCACCGTGATCTCCGGGGTTCTCCACGAGCGAGACGCGCGACGGCGAGGACTCGAAATGCATGCCGTTGCGAGACCGCGCGTGAATCTTCACCTCATCCCGGTCCCAGGCAGTCACGGTGATGTCTCCCGAGAAGCTCTGCAGGTCGATGGAGCCCGAGCGGCTGAACGCGACCGTCGTATCCAGCTTGACGTCGCCTTCATCGCCGTACGCGCGATAGTCATCGTGCGGCTTCTTGTTGCGTTGCTGCGCCTGCAGGGGAATCGCGACAGCAAGGCACGCGAGGGCGGCAAGCCGCCAGGGGACGAACATGATCGGCTCCATCAGCTTTGGGTGGGAAGAAAGGCGACGGTCCGGAGCAGCTCCACCTTGCTGCCGAGGACGTTATCGAGTCGGTTCGTGAGCAATGGGCTCTTCGGATCCCGGGCGAGCGCCGCACGACTCTCGGCGATCGCGCTATCGATGATCTTCAGATTCTGTTCGATGATCTGCACGGTCTTCGGATCGAGCGAGCCGCGTCGCGTATGCACGACACTGTCGAGCATCGCGATCTCGCGATCATAGACGCGGGTCACGCTCACGTTCTTCTTGCGCGACGCGAGCGAGACGTTCGACGGCGACACCGGCTCGGGGGCGGTCTGCTGACCGGTCGCGGAAGCCGGAGCAACGGCGGGTTGCGAGTCACTGCGCGGTGCCACGGAGGTGGCGACGCTCACCGGCTGTGATCCGGTGGCGCTCGAGCGCGTCGTGATCAAGTACGTGGTGCCGGCGCTCACGGCGATGAGGGCGCCCGCCGCAAGCGCGAATTGCCAGGGGCGCCGCGGCGCACGGCGCACGGATGCGCGGACCGCATCGAGGCGCGTGACCGGAGTGGCGATTCGCGATTCGATGCCCGCCCACAAGTCGCGCGATGGCGTGAGCGGAGGCAGCTGTGCGGCCTCGTCCGCAATCGCGCGCAGCTCGACCAGCGCCTCCGCGCACGCCGCGCATGCCGCGAGATGCCGCTCCGCCTCGGCCCGTTCGGCCGGGGACAGATCGCCCTCGATGTATGCGGCGAGCCGCTCGCACATGAGATCACATTCGTGCTTGTCGTATGTCATCGCGTCAACGCCTCCCGTAAGAGCAGCCGCGCTCGATGCAGCTGCGCCTTGCATCCACCCGCCGTGACCCCCAGCATCGTTCCGATCTCCTCGTGCGTGAATCCCTCCACGTCGTGGAGCACGAACACTCGTCGCGCTCCCCGCGGCAGTCCCGCGATCGCCCGCTCGAGGTCCAGCTTTTCCGCGTGCAGCGGCTGCGCGGTCGAGCCAGCAGGCGCCACACTTTCATCATCGTCGTCCGGCGAGACCGTGCGGCCTCGATCTCTTCCTTCCACGCGCCGATCGTTGAGCACGACGTTCACGGTGAGCCGGTGGAGCCAGGTCGAGAACGCACTCTCGCCCCTAAATGTCGACAGCTTTTCCCAGGCTCGAACGAACACGTCCTGCGTCAACTCTTCGGCCCGCGTTCGATCGCCCGTCATTCGCACGCAGAGGGAATAGACGTGATTCAGATGCACGCGGTAGACATGCTCGAAGGCATGCCTGTCTCCGCCTGCGGCGCGGGCGATCGCGGTGCTGCTGTCATCGGTGAGCTGAATTGGAAACACCTCAGTCGCCATCGCCGTCATCCAAATCGACCCTCTGGTCTCGTTGGGAGATCAGATGACGCAAGCCGCAGAAGGGTTTGAACGCTACGATCGTCGGGCGGCGTCCAACCGGTCGACCAGCGCCGGGAGCTCACGGATGTGCTCGAGGAGGTATGCCGGGGACGCCCGCTCCAGGACCCTACGGGAGAAGGGGCCCCAAAGTGCCGCCACGCTCGTGACTCCGGCCGCATTGCCGGCCTCGATGTCGTGCGGCGAGTCGCCCAGGAACAGGGCGTTCGAGGGCGCGGCCCCGAGGACTGCGAGGGCGTGGAGCACCGGCTCGGGATCGGGCTTGTGACGCTCCGTCGAGTCCATGCCGACGACCACGTCGATGTGGTCCGTGAGATGGAGCCATGTGAGCGCACGATGCGCGAGATCGTTCGACTTGCTCGTGACGAGGGCGGTGGGGTGACCCCGCGCCTTGAGGAGGGCGAGCGTGTCGCCCACCCCCTCGAACTCGCGCAGCATCTCGTCGTGATGCGTTCGCTGGTACTCGCGGTAGGTGAGAATCATCCGCTGCGCCTCCTGCTCGTCGGGCACGAAGTGGCGCATCTGCGTGATGAGCGGCGTGCCGATGCCGGCGATCCAGGCCTCCTCAGGCGGGGCCGGCGAGCCGTGCGCGCCGAACGTGTGGTGAAACGATGCGAGGAGGAGGGCGATGGAGTCGGCGAGGGTGCCGTCGAGATCGAACAGGAGGGCGAGCGGTTCGTGCGGTGACATTCGAGAAATCTAGCGTCGCGGAAAACTGTGCCGAGCTGTCGGCATTTCCCTGAGCGGCACACGGCGGATCTCCGACGCGGGTCGTGCGAGAAGCCCGACTGTGGCCGATGTAGCCGAACACTAGGTTGGCAGCACGTTCACCGTGCTCGACACCTGAGCGCCGATCCCGCGCTCCCTCCCCAGAGACGCAATGTCAATACTCCAGATCAAGAGAATCAGCGCTGCGACTGCGATCGTGATCGCACTCGGCGTTCTCGCATACGCGTGCGCGCCCAGCGGAAAGAGCTCCAGCACGTCGAATCTTCTGGCAGGAGACGCGGCCTCGCACGTCTACGTGCCGCCGGGCTCGTACGATTCCTACTATGCCTTCCTCTCCGGCGGATTCAGCGGACAGGTGACGGTGTACGGGTTGCCGTCCGGAAGGCTCTTCAAGCAGATCCCGGTCTTCTCTCAATATCCGCAAACCGGATACGGCTACAGCGAAGAGTCGAAGGCGCTGCTCTCGACGACGTTCGGCATGGTGCCCTGGGACGACTCGCATCATACGGAGATGTCGCTGACCAATGGCGTTCCCGATGGCCGCTGGTTGTTCATAAACGCCAACAACACGCCGCGGATAGCGCGCATCGATCTCAAGCGCTTCGAAACCGACGAGATCATTCAGATCCCGAATGCTGCGGGCGGTCACGCCTCACCCTTCGCCACGCCCGAC
>DATGDQ010000199.1:0-11239 GCA_035310785.1 Gemmatimonadaceae bacterium
CGGTGTGATCCTGAGCATCGTTGAAGCCGGCAAAATAGCCGAAGACCAGCCCAGCGCCTATCAATAGTAAGGGCTTCATCACGAGACGGCTCCGAAGGGGAATGATAGCCTAGAACAGACTGTCCGTCTCACCACGCGGTAACGATCGCGCTTCCCGGAACGAGCGCATCTCCGGGAGGGGCGACGGATCGAGCGTCATCCGTCCGCGTTCCCGCTCGGCAGCGAGCCATGCCTCGAATCCGGATTCCACGGCGCCCTTCGATTCGTCCTGCCGTGCCGCTGCGCGAGTCGCGAGCATGTTCGCATACTCGTTCTGCGGGTGACCATTGTGCCCCCGCACCCAACGCCACTCGATGCGATGGTTCGCGGCGACATCCACGAGCTCCTGCCACAGCTCCAGATTGCCGATCTCGCCGCCCTTTCGCTTCCAGCCGCGCCGAGCCCAGTCGTGTACCCACGACGTCATCCCGTCTACGAGATAGCGCGAGTCGCTCGTGAACACCACCACACAGTTCCACTTCTTCGATGACGCGATGTCCAGTGCCTCGATCGCGCTCCGGAGCGCCATTCGATTGTTCGTCGTCGCCTTCTCCGAAAGCCAGAAGTCGCGACGCACGATCGCTCCACTCTTCGGATGGGCGAGCTCGATCAATCCTCCGGCCCCACCGGGGTTCGAGCCCTCGCGTCCGTTTCCGAGGCACGACTCATCCGCGTACACCGCGAGCAGGCAGTTCTTCGTCGCCACCATGCTATCGAATCACCTGCATCGAGTCGATCTCGTCGATGTAGATGATGATGCGATCTCCAGTGGTCGGATGCACCGCCTCGATGCGCTCGCGCCCCTCGATCAGATGCAGTCGCGTCGGAATGACAATGTATTCGGTGCCCCGCCGGTAGACCGAGATTCGGTTCCTGTCGATGACCGCGCGCTCGAGCCGGTCGTACTCCTGCGTCGTCAGCTGTGCCATGCCGTCGTCTCCACTCCTTCCCGAACCGTCACGTGTGCGCCCTCGGTGTCTATCACGAATGGCAAGAGCTGGGCAAGCGGCGAGATGTGCGTGCGCACGTCGTTCACGCGATCCGGCGGCGCGATGATCAGCACCGATCCGCCGCCCGACGCGCCGAGCGCCTTGCCCCCGAGAGCTCCGTGTACGCGCGCAGTCTCGAGGAGCCTGTCGATCGAGGGCGTCGTGATCTTCTCGTGCAATGCTCGCTGCTGCTCCCAGTGCTCACCCACGAGCCGCCCCAACTCGTCCACGCGCTCACGCTGGAGGGCGTCGATCATCTGTCCGGCGAGTGTCCGCATGCGTGCGAGCGCCGCCACCACACGCGGTACGCGATCGCGGTACGCATCGAGAACCGCAGTGATGGTCGCGCCGGAGATTCGTGACTCGCCCGTATACGCGATCAGACACTGGCGCTCCAGCGCCCGTGCGAGCGAATCGGTCAGCGGAATCTGCTCGGCGCGCGTCTTCGCGCGAAACGTGAGCGCGAGCGCGCCGCCGTACGCGGCCGCGTAGTGGTCCTGAAATCCGCCGGCAATTCCGAGCTCTTCGACTTCGACTTCCCTGCTGCGCTCCGCGAGCTCGGAGCGCGACACGGACTCGCCGCGCCAGGCGGCCGTCGCCGCTGCGAGCGCGACGCCCGCCGCCGAGGATCCGCCGAGGCCAGCACCGCGCGGGAACTCGCTGACGAGCTCCAGCCGAACGCGATCCAGCCGCGCGCGCCTGAGTGCCGCGGCGCCCAGAGATGCGTCGCCGCCCGCAGGCAGCTCTCTGGCGTTTTCCGCGTGATGCTCCATCCCGTCGGCGTACAGCTCGACGCCACTCGGGAGTGAACGGAGGGTCGCGCGCGCGTAGCATGCGATCGCGAGATTGCACACGCATCCACCCTGTTCCAGAGTGTACGGGGGCACGTCCGTCCAGCCGCCGCCGAAGTCGACGCGCACGGGGGCTCTCGCGATTACTTCGCGCACCGCTCAGTCCGAAAGCACGTGTGGAGGCTGTCCGGCATCATGCCGGTTGAAAATTCCCGTCCGCGCAAGCCTTCCCGAATGCCTGCCTCGGTGCGACACTCTCGTCGTGCGTGGTTCGCGCGGATCCGGCAGCCTCGGTTCGGGTGCAAGTCGGTTCCTCTCGTGCGGTGAACGCGCGCGAAGTGCCACGAGACGTACATTGTGTAGTTTCGCATGCGAGGGGAGGGAGAAGCAGCCCAAAGCTATCGTATGTGGTGACGGCCGCCAGCCCGACACTCGGGTCGCCCGGCACGTCTCCTGCGCGCCCAGGCGGTCATGCCAGACAGAGCTCGCTCGTTCGCAAATCGTACGCTGATCCTTCTCTCCAATCGCGAGCCGTACGAGCATCGGCGCGGTGAGATCGGAATCGATGTGCGCCGCCCACCTGGTGGCCTCGTCACCGCACTCGACCCCACGATGCAGGCCACGGATGGCGTGTGGGTCGCGTGGGGATCCGGATCCGCCGATGCGGAGACCGCGGATCGCGAGGGGCGACTTCGCGTTCCGCCCGGCGAGGATGGCTACACGCTTCGGCGCGTGTTCCTGTCGGACGCGGAGGTGGACGGCTATTACATGGGCTTCTCGAATCGCTCGCTCTGGCCGCTCTGCCACATGCTCGTGCAGCACTTCGAGTATCGCACGGATTACTGGAACATCTATCAGGAGGTGAACTCGAAATTCGCTCACGCCGTGGCCGACGAAGTTCGGCGCGCGCCGCAGAAGCCGATTGTGTGGATTCAGGACTACCACTTCGCACTCGCTGCGGAGATGCTCCGCGAGCTCGCAACGCCGGCGCTCATCCATCAGTTCTGGCACATCCCCTTTCCTCCCGCAGACATTCTGCGGCTGCTGCCCACCGGCGTCGATGAGGCGCTGCTGCGCGGGCTGCTCGGCAACGACCTCATCGAGTTCCACACCGAGCGCTATGCGCTCAACTTCCTCGGCTCGGTGGCGGAGCTCGTGCCCGAAGCCGAAATCGATGCGGACACCCTTGCGATTCACTACGACGGACGCCGGATCGATGTCGCGATCTTTCCGATCAGCATCGATGTCGCGCGCTACGAGCAGCTCGCGAGCACGCCCGAGAGCGACGCACTCGTCGAACGGCTGCGCACGCGGTACACGAGCAACGGACAGCGCCTGGGGCTCGGCGTCGATCGCGTCGACTACACGAAGGGAATTCCGGAGCGGCTACGGGCGCTGTGCGAGCTCTGGGAGCGTCATCCGGAGATGCTCGAGACCTTCACCTTTCTTCTCATCGCGACGCCGTCGCGCTCCGAGCTTCCCGCGTACCGCGCGCTCGAGGAGGAGATGCTCCAGACGGTCATCGAGATCAACGAGCGCTTCAAGACGCCCACATGGCATCCGATCGTGCTCGTGCACGAGAACGTGAGCGCAGACATGCTCGCGGGCGTCTACCGCGCCGCCGATCTCTGTCTCATCTCCTCGCTCCAGGATGGAATGAATCTCGTCGCCAAGGAGTTCATTGCCTGTCAGACCGACGAGCGCGGGGTGCTCGTGCTCAGCCGCTTCGCCGGAGCGGCCGAGGAAATCGACGGTGCGGTGCTGATCAATCCGTTCAATCTCGACGGCTTCGTGGAGGGCATACGACGGGCACTGCACATGAGCGAGGGTGAACGGCGCGTGCGCATGCATCGCATGCGTCATCAGCTGCACGATCGCACGATCTTCGATTGGCTCTCGGCCGTTCTCACGCGGGCGCACGACATCATCGCGGAGCGCGAGCCGGAGAGTGGCGTCGCATGAGTGCCGCCCAGCTTGCAATGACGCCGGAGCTCGAGGCACGGCTCAGCGGTTCTCCGCTCGTGGTCATGCTCGACGTGGATGGAACGCTGGCACCGATCGTCGCCCGACCTGAAGACGCGACCGTTGCCCCAGTCACGCGTGCGGTGCTCCAGAAGCTCGTCGCGACGCCGAATGTGCACGTGGTACTCGTATCGGGGCGGGCCGCGAGCGATGCGCAGGGGATCGTGCAGGTGAAGGGCGTCTGGACCATCGGCAATCACGGCTTCGAGATCGTGAGCCCCGACGGTGAGATCGAGACCGACCCGGATCTCGCGGATCAATCGGCAGCCATCGCCCAGGCCGCGCGCGAGCTCGAGCCCATCGTCGCCGCGGTGACTGGCGCCCGGCTCGAGAACAAGCGGTGGACGCTGAGCGTGCATTACCGACTCGCCGCGCGTGACGCGGTGCCGCCGTTGCGCTCCGAAGTCGAGCGGGTGGCGCTCGGGCTCAGGCTGCGCATGACCGACGGCAAGGAAATAGTGGAGGTTCGCCCCGTCGCACACGTTCACAAAGGGACGGCGGTGATCATGCTGGGTGAGCGGCTGCACGCGTTCGACGGGAACGCATCGATCGTGTTCGTGGGCGACGACCGGACCGACGAGGATGCGTTTCGATCGCTGCGTGCGCGCTCTCCGCGGGCCGTGACGATCCGCGTCGATGAGAGCGGCGAAGACACGACCGCCGCCGAGATCAGGGTGCGCGATCCGGCGGCGGTGCACGACTTTCTCGAGTGGCTCTCGGCGCTTCACGTGTGAGCGTGGCGCACCGATCGATCGCTATTTCTTCTTCTTCGCCACCGTCTTCGTTTTCGTGCGCGAGGCTGCGCCGGACGATTTCGACTTCTTGGGCGCGTGCTTCGCAGGCTTTGCGGCGTGCTTCGCAGGCTTTGCGGCCTTCTTTGCCGGAACGGCCGCAGCCTTCTTCGCTGGAGCCGCCGCGTGCGTCACGTGCGGAGCGGGCTGCGACTGCTGCTCGGCCGCCCTTGCGACGACCTTCGGCACATCGGCAACCCGGGGCGCCGGCGGCTTCGGGCGTTTGGCATACGCTTCTTCGGCCTCACGCATCAGCTTGTCCGCCTCTTCCTGCGTCATCTGTCCGCGCCGTACCATGTATTGCACCAGGTCGCGCGCGCTCTCGATCGCGAATCCGGCGAGACCGGCGGCAGCACCGATGACGTCCTTCATGGCCGCGGCTACCTTGCTCCCCGCCTCCTGACTGATTTCCTGAGCTCGGGCCGCCATTTCGGCGACGGTGTCGCGAACATCGGTGCTGCGATGTCCGGGCGGACGACGGGGTGCCATCGGAGCGGCTGGCGCTCCGGGATCGAGGGGAGCGGGTGATTCGGCGGTCAGTGGCTTGTCGGCCATGGCTGGTCGCACTCCGAGTGCGCGTATATGAAAGGGCCCGGTTGGGCCCACGTTCTCTATGTAGCGGGACCGACGGCTGCGAGCGTGACTCGTCGCCTTATTTCGGAGGTAAGTATATGATTTTACGGCAGCTATGCAAGGCGTAACGCCCCGCTACAGGCGTCAGCATTCGGTGAACAAGTCGGCAAAAATCCGCCCAATTCTCTGTTTATTATGATCATTATAACGCCATTATACAGCGAATATAGCGTCAACATATGTTAGCGGGACTCAACGTGCTCGATCTGAGCCGAGTTCTCGCTGGTCCCCTTGCTGGAATGCTCCTCGGCGACCTCGGCGCCAACGTCATCAAGGTCGAGCGACCCACCACCGGCGACGACACGCGCGGGTGGGGCCCTCCCTTCGACAGCTCAGGCGAGAGCGCCTATTTCATCAGCGTCAACCGCAACAAGAAGAGTGTTGCTGCCGACCTCACCAATACGGCAGATCGTCGGCTCATCCGATCGCTCATGTCAAACGCGGATGTCGTGATCGAGAACTTCAGGCGCGGGATGCTCGCGCGAAACGGCTTCGATGTCCCCTCGATACTCGAGGAACATCCGCAGCTCGTGTGGTGCACGATCACCGGATTCGGCGTAGACAGCGATCGTGCGGGCTACGACTTCGTCGTCCAGGCGGAGCAGGGATGGATGTCCATCACGGGCGAGCCGGACGGTGCGCCGATGAAGGTCGGCGTCGCGCTCGCCGACGTGGTTGCCGGAAAGGATGCGTGCATCGCGATTCTGGGCGCGCTCGTCGCGCGCGCGCGGACGGGGCGCGGCCGGCACGTCACGGTGTCGCTCGCCGCGAGCGCGAGCGCGGCGCTCGTCAATGTCGCTCAGAATGCCCTCGTGAGCGGAGAGGAGCCGCGACGATGGGGAAACGGACATCCGAATCTCGTTCCCTATCAGCTCTTCGAGGCGAGCGACCGTGCTCTGGTCATCGCCGTGGGCAACGACGCGCAGTGGCTCGCCTGCGCAAACGCGCTCGGTCTGACCGCGCTGGCTGAAGACGTCGGGCTCCGCTCGAATGCGGGACGCATCGCCGGTCGTGCGCGAGTGGCCGCGGAGATGTCCGCGCGGTTGAAGACGAGGGCCGCATCGCATTGGATCGCGCTGCTCGATGCTGCGGGCGTGCCGTGCGGCGTCGTGCGCACCGTGCTCGAGTCCCTGCGCGATGTCGAGTGCTCGCCCCACAGCGGCGTGGCGCCGAGCGTTCCGGGCAGCGTCAGGCTTGCGCCGCCGAGGCTCGATGAGCATGGCGCGGATATCCGTGCGCGGGGATGGGTCGCATTCGGCACCAGTTCCTGATCGATGCGCTACATCGGCAACAAGACGCGGCTCCTCCCGTTCTTGATGCGCACCATCGAGCGGCTCGACCTCGCTCCCAAGACCGCGCACGATGCGTTCTCCGGCACGGCATCCGTGGGGCGCGCGCTGAAGGCGGAGGGATGGCGCGTGGCTTCGAGCGATCTGATGACGTACTCGTACGTGTTCCAGCGCGCGTACGTGGTTGCGCAGCGGTCCCCAAGCTTCGCTGCATTGCGGGCGGGGGATCCGGAGCTGCGCCGCGCGCATCGCTCGCCGGCCTTCCGAAAAGCGATTGCTGGCAAGGGCGCGCTGGGTGCGATGAGCGAGTACCTCACACGCTGGGTCGATCCGGAGCGAGGCTTCGTAGGGACGCACTTCGCTCCTGCAGGCGGACGGATGTACTTCACCCAGGAGAATGCGGACCGCATCGATGCGATCCGGCGATGGCTGTACGAGTGGTGGACATCTGGGCTCATCGAAGACGACGGCTACTACGTGCTCCTGGCTGCGCTGATCGAGGGCGCAGATCGGGTCGCGAACACGGCCGGGGTCTATGCCGCGTTCATCAAGCGATGGCAGTCCAACGCGAAACGGCCACTCGCGCTGAAGCCGGAAATTCCGCGTCGCGGGCCCAAGGGGTCGTCAGCGCACAGAGCGGACGCAGGGGTGATCGCGAGAAACACCGGGGATATCGAGCTCATCTACATTGATCCGCCGTACAACTCGCGGCAGTACGCCGGCTACTATCATGTACCGGAGGTGATTGCACGAGGGTGGTTCGACGCCGTTCCCCTGTTGCGAGGCAAAACCGGACTAATTGACGGACGAAACCAGCAGAGTGACTGGTGTTCGGCCTCGAAAGCAGGCTCAGCACTTTCGGAGCTCTTGCGTGAGACCGGCGCGCGACACGCGCTGGTTAGCTACAATTCGGAAGGGCTGCTAAGCGAGCGCGACCTTAGGGACGTGTTGGCTGCGGCAGCAGCATCCGGAACGGTCAAACGCTACTCGCTCGGCTATCGTCGCTATCGGTCAGATAGTGACCGAGTCGGTCGCGTCTACCAGGGAGATCGCGTTCGTGAACTACTCTATCATGTGCGTTTGCGGTGATGTGAGTTCGTCGTTACGCGCACAACGACAACTCGTCTCTGATGCATGGCCACCCTCGCACCATCGCTCTCGGCTCTTGCAGGGCTGTCCAGAGGGCGCTCGAAGCGTTACACTAGCGTCGTGAAGACCACCACGGTGACAGCGCCGCGACCGGTCGATCCGCTAGAGGCGGATCACGACGTGATTGCACGTGTGCTGCAGGGAGATCGCGATGCGTTCGGAGTACTGATCGGGCGATACAGCGATCCGCTGTTCAGGCACGCGTTGGGGATGACAGGAAGCCCTGATGTCGCGGAGGATATTCTCCAGGCCTCGTTCATCAAGGCGTATCAGCATCTCGCGGAAGTGCACGGACGGTTCGATGCGTGGATTTTCCGGATCGTGGCGAACGGGTGCAAGGACTGGCTCAAGAACATTCGCCGCACGCATCAGAGCTACGAGGAGGACGATCAGCCCTCTTCCTTTTCGACGCCGGACGAAGAGCTCGACCGCACGGAACTACGAAGCGATCTGGACACTGCGCTGATGCAACTGGCGCCGTCGCTCCGTGAGGCGTTCGTGATGAAGCACGTCGAAGGTCGATCGTACGAAGAGATGGCCGATCTGCTGACTACCACCGTCGGAGCACTTAAGATG
Organism: Gemmatimonadaceae bacterium; assembly: GCA_035310785.1. GTDB lineage: Bacteria > Gemmatimonadota > Gemmatimonadetes > Gemmatimonadales > Gemmatimonadaceae > FEN-1250. The sequence continues at coordinate 8,280 of DATGDQ010000199.1, forward strand.
CGCGTCCACCGCGCGCGTGAGGCGCTCCAGGCTCTTCTTGAGGAAAAGTACGCGTGATGCAAGACAACCTGGATCCCAGAGATTATCGGAACCCGCCGGCACCGAAGGGTGACGCGCCGCGTCCGATCACCGATCGCGAAGTTCCGCTCACCGGGCAGCACACGCCCGCGGCGATCCATTCCTGGTTGGATGGCGAGCTCTCCGAGAGCGCCGTTCGGCAGAGCGATGCGTCGCGCGATGTGGACTTCTGGCTCCGCCTCGATCGCGAGGTGCAGGTGCGCCGTCAGATGACGACGCCCGCGCATCTCTACGAGCGAATTATGGAGGCGCTTCCCACCGCTGCCCCGGCCGTCACCGAGCCGTGGTACAATCGATCGTTCTCACTCACGCCCGCGGTTGCAATTGCTGCCGCAGCCGGTGCGATTGCGATTGGAGTGGCGGTCGGAGCAACGGTACTGCACGCTCGATAGGGCGCGCGAATCGATCAAAGCCGTCGGTCTCGTGACTGAGACCGGCGGCTTTTTTTTGCTCGTCCGTGTAGTCATGTAACACGAGTCACAGTTCGCATCCGGCCGACCTCACAGTGCGAGGTGGATAACATCATTTCTGGCATGTTCCGGACGAAAGTCCCGTCCCGCGGTCCATCCATTGCAACTCGATTCTCGCGAGAGTCTTCGTGTCCCGAGACTTCGGCGCGAAGTTGATTGAGGATGAACCCCACAGAGGGAGGCAGTAACATGTTTCTGAAATTCCTCGCCGCCGCAGCCATCGTGGCTGTACCGGCTGCAGTTCATGCGCAGACCACGACGCCGACCAATCCGACAACGTCGACGCCGACCACCTATCCCCAGGATACGACTCGTTCGACGACGCGCATCCACACGGATTCCACGCGAGTCGACTCCGCGAATGGAAGCGTGACCACATCCAGCTCGACGACGCACAAGAGAAACGACCGTATTCGCGACACCACGGCTGCCGGCAAGACGCCGCCCAGCAAGGTGCACACGGATTCCGCTCGACTGCACTCGGATTCCTCGATGAACGTCACACCGACGGACAGCACGAAGATGCATACGCCGAATCCGAGCTCGACGACCACGCCGCCACGCTAAACGGCGCCGTGAATGATCCAGACGGGGAGGGGCCAAAGCGCTCCTCCCCGTTCTGTTTCGCTAGAGCGCTTCGATCTCCCGTCGCATGAACGCCAGCGCGACGCCATCGCGGAAGAAATCGTCGATGCGACTCTCCTCCATGAACCCGGCTGCGCGGAGGAGCTCGCGCGCACCTGGAAGTGCATCGACATCGTCCGGCAGCTCCGCGAGCACGAACCGCGCGCCCGTGGAGGCGAGCTGCGCGATCACGGCGTTTGCGAGCGCCCGACCCACGCCCGTGCGGCGCACGCCCGGCTCGACGACCACGAAGTGCAGCCGTCCGGCGCCACTCGTGCCACCAAAGAGTCCGAACACGGCTACGCCCTCGATCTGTTCACCCGCCATGCTCGCCATCGCGCGGCCATCCGCGCCCGGCGCGCCTACCGCCGACCGCAGGGCATCGAGGGCGCCATCGAGATAGTGGGTGTGATGGAGCGCGCGCTCGACCGTTGCCAACGCGCCCGGCAACAGCGATGGCGAGAGCGGGACAATGTGTCTCTGCTCGCTCAACCGCGCCGACGTCAGATGTGAATTGCGCGTCCCAACACCGCGAGCGCAGCCTCTCGTGTCGCCTCGCTCAGCGTCGGATGCGGATGCACCGTGAGCGCGATGTCCTCGCTCGACCCGCCGAACTCCAGCGTGAGCGTGAGCTCCGCGACCAGCTCGGACGCGCTCGGCCCCAGAAGGTGCGCACCCAGCAGTGCATCGGTGTCGGCATCGGCTATCAACTTGACGAAGCCGGCGTTCTCGCCGGCCGTGCGCGCACGCGCATTCGCCGAAAACGGGAACTTGCCGATCTTGAACGCGCGGCCGCTGTCCCGGACCTGCTCCTCGGAGAGACCAACCGACACGACCTCCGGAGTGGTGTACACGACCGCCGGAATTGCGCCATAGTGCATTCGCGAACTGTGTCCCGCGATCACCTCCGCCGCGACCACGCCCTCGTCTTCGGCCTTGTGCGCGAGCAACATTCCGCCCACGACATCGCCGATCGCGTACACGCTCGGAAGATTGGTGCGCATCTGATCGTCGACAGCGATCTCGCCGCGCGAGCCGAGCGCGAGTCCGAGCGACTTCGCGTCGATGCCGCTGAGCGACGGCCTGCGGCCGACTGACACGAGCACGCGGTCCGCCGTGAGCGTCTCCGTCTTTCCATCCTTTTCGACGTCCACCAGCATGCGATCGCCATCGCGCCGCGCGCCGGTGACCTTGGCGCTCGTGCGAATGTCGAGTCCCTGCTTGCGGTACGCCTTTTCAGCCTCGCGCGCGAGCTCCGAATCGTAGCCCGCGAGAATCGCCGGAAGGAGCTCGATGATCGTGACCTGCGCCCCGAGTCGTCGCCACACGGAGCCGAGCTCCACGCCGATGACGCCGCCGCCGATGACGATGAGGCGCTCGGGAACGTCCGTGAGAGCGAGCGCGCCGATGTTGGAGAGAACGCGATCCTCATCGAACGGAAGAAACGGGAGCTGGATGGGAACGGAGCCCGTTGCGATGATGACGGACTTGGGCTTGTAGACGGTTACACTGTTCTCGGGGGGCGCCCCCCGCACCTCGACCACGTTCCCCGCTTGCAGCGTCGCGGTCCCGCGCGCCCACGTGATGCCGTGCTTCTTGAATAGATACTCGATGCCGCGCGTGTTCTGTCCCACCACGGCTGTCTTCCGCTTCTGCATTGCCCCGAGGTCGAGCCCGACGTCGGCGAGGACCACGCCGTGCGTCGCTGCCCGCTCGCGCGCGAACTCGTAGTGATGCGATGACTCGAGCAGCGCCTTGCTCGGAATGCAGCCGACGTTAACACAGGTG
>DATGDQ010000200.1:0-10266 GCA_035310785.1 Gemmatimonadaceae bacterium
TCGCTGCGTCAGCCTTTCGGCCATTGCGCAAGATTCCCCACTGCTGCCTCCCGTAGGAGTCTGGGCCGTCTCTCAGTCCCAATGTGGCTGGCCATCCTCTCAGACCAGCTACCCGTCGTCGCCTTGGTGGGCCATTACCCCCCCAACTAGCTGATAGGCCGCGAGCCCCCCCTGTGGCGCCATCGGTTGCCCGACAGCTTTGCTGCCTCTCCCATGCGAAAGAGGCACCCTATGCGGTATTACCCGGCCGTTGGGCCGGCTATCCCCCACCACGAGGCAAGGTCGCTCACGTGTTACGCACCCGTTCGCCGGTCACTTAAGAGTTGCCCCCCAAGTGCCCTCGACTTGCATGTGTTAAGCACGCCGCCAGCGTTCGTCCTGAGCCAGGATCAAACTCTCCAATAGTATTTGAATAGTTCGAACAGCTCTCCAAACGCCGTCCTTCAGACGCAAGTCCAAAAGACCGCGTCCGGAATCAATCTCGTGAATTTTTCTCTCCCTGCCACGCACGAGCGCAGCAGATCAACAAGAGCCATCACACAAAATTGTCACTCTCGATTGTCAAATAGCGTCACCCAATATCCCCGGTGATGATGCTCGCGGGGAGCAGTCATTCTAGTGGCTTGTGAGATACGAGTCAACCCCAAATCACACCCTGCTCAACACCCCGGCGCGACCCAGTTCAACACCCACCATCAGTCATCAAACCGATGCGGATGCCCCGGCGGCTTCGGACGAATCTCGTCCACGTCGTCGTACTCGTCATCCAAGTCCACAAGGTCCAGATCCGCATCGAGATCATCCTCGTCGTCGTCGAGATCATCCTCGTCGTCGTCCAGATCATCATCGAGCTCATCATCCAGATCCTCGTCGTCCAGCTCGTCGTCGAGCGGTTCATCGTCGACATCGTCGTCGTTGCGCGACCGTGGCTCCAGGTGCAACGACTCGAGCTCCTCCCACATGACCGTGCGTCTCCTGACGGTAAGAGAACTATCTGGAACACCTCACCACTTACAGCGTCGCCTTCCAGCGTCGCCCTACAGCGTCGCCCGCTCCCGTTTCGCCTCTCGCGACAGCTTCTTCCGATCGTTCGCACTCAAGAACCGCTTCCGCAACCGGATCGACTCAGGCGTCACTTCGATCAACTCATCTTCCTCGATGTACTCGAGCGCTCCTTCCAAAGTCAACTCCCGCGGCGGCTCCAACTGAATGTTCTCATCAGTCGACGTCGTCCGCATGTTCGTCAACTTCTTCTCCTTCGTCGGGTTCACGTCCATATCCCCCGGACGCGCACTCTCCCCGATGATCATCCCCTCGTACACAGCGGTCCCCGGCGCCACGAACAACGTCGCACGCTCGGAAAGATTTGCCAAGCCGAAAGCGACCGCGCTGCCGTACTCCATCGACACCAACGTCCCCCGCTTCCGCCCCGCCAGCGGCCCCGCCCACGAACCGTATTCCAGGAAACGATGGTGGATGATTCCCGTTCCGCGCGTATCAGTCAAGAACTCCGACCGGTACCCAAACAATCCGCGCGCCGGAATGCGATACAACAACCGCACCAGCCCCTGCCCCGGATTCTTCATCTCGATCATCTCGGCCCGTCTCGGCCCGAGCTTCTCGATAACCGCCCCCAGGAACTCCTCGGGCACATCGATCGACAGCTCTTCGTATGGTTCAAGACGCTCGCCGTTCGGGCCCTCGCGCGTGATCACCCGCGGCCGCGACACCTGAAACTCGAACCCCTCTCGCCGCATCGTCTCCATCAGGATGGACAGATGGAGCTCGCCGCGCCCCGACACCGTCCACGTATCCGTCGCTTCCGTATCGACCACGCGCAACGCGACGTTCCGCTCGAGCTCCCTGAACAGTCGCTCACGCACCTGTCGCGACGTGACGAACTTCCCCTCTTTACCCGCAAACGGGGAATTGTTCACCATGAAGTCCACCGAGATCGTAGGCTCCTCCACCGCGATTCCCTCGAGCCGCTCCTGATGCTCGACATCCGTGACCGTCAGGCCGATTTCCACACCCTCGAGCCCCGCCATCGCGACGATCTCGCCCGAGGACGCCTGCTGGAGCTCGACACGTTCCAGTCCCTCGTAGCCGAACAGCTTCGTGACCCGCGCGATCGCGGCATTGCGCGTGTTCTCCACGGGCAGCAGCGCCACCGAATCGCCGACCTTCACCGTGCCGCGCTCGATCTTGCCGATGCCCAAGCGCCCGAGATACGGCGAGTGATCGATCGTCGAGATCAACATCTGGAAGGAGCCATTCACATCGCCCTCGGCCGGCGGCACGTGCTCCACGATCGCATCGAACAGCGTCGCGAGATCGCCGAGCGGCGCGTCGAGATCCATGGTTGACGTGCCGTTGCGCGCGGACGCGTACACCACCGGCGCCTCGAGCTGCGCCTCGGTGGCCTCGAGCTCGATGAACAGATCGAGCACCTCATCGTGCACGCGCAGCGGATCCGCGCCGGGCCGATCGATCTTGTTGATGACGATGAGCGGCGTGCGGCCGAGCGCGAGCGCCTTGCGCAGCACGAAGCGCGTCTGCGGCATCGGACCATCGAACGCGTCGACCACGAGAAGCACGCCATCGACCATGCGCAGGATGCGCTCGACCTCACCGCCGAAGTCCGAGTGTCCCGGGGTATCGACGACGTTGATCTTCACACCCTTCCACCGGATGGACGTGTTCTTGGCGAGGATGGTGATTCCGCGCTCGCGCTCGAGCGGATTCGAGTCCATCACGCGCTCCTGCACCACCTGATTCTCGCGGAACGAGCCCGACTGGCGGAGCATCTTGTCCACGAGTGTGGTCTTGCCGTGATCGACGTGCGCGATGATGGCGACGTTGCGAATTTCCATAGCCGTGAAATATAGCAGCCAGCGGCTATTCGAAGCTACTCCGGGAATGTCGCGATAACGTCTAGCGCGCGCCTACTTTAGCCTTGCTCGACGGCTCCGTTTTTCCCGGCGCCCCCGCAGACGCAGGAGGCTCCGATGTGGGATCGAGGAAGCTCACTTCCAGGTTGCGATTGCGCAGCATGTGCGCGAAGCCCGTTTTGTCATTCGCCTTCATGTACGCTTCCTTCGGCTCGACCTGCCCGGCATCCACGAGATCGATCAGCGCATCGTTGAGCGTCACCATGCCCAACCGCTTCGACGTCTGAATCACGGACGCGATCTGGAAGGTCTTCCCCTCCCGAATGAGATTCGCGATCGAGGGGATCGTGAGCAGCACCTCGCGCGCCGCAACGCGGCCGCCGCCGATCTTCTTGCACAGCGTTTGCGAGATCACACCGCGCAGCGACTCGGAGAGCATTGCGCGCACCTGCTCCTGCCGGTCGGGCGGGAACTGATCGATGAGGCGATCGATCGTCCCTGCAGCCGACGTCGTGTGCAGCGTCGCGAACACCAGGTGCCCCGTCTCCGCCGTCTCGATCGCAATGGACACGGTCTCCAGGTCCCGCAGCTCTCCCACGAGCACGATGTCGGGGTCCTCGCGTAGCGCGGCACGCAGCGCGGTCTTGAACGAGCCCGTGTGCACGCCCACCTGACGCTGCGTGATGATGCACTGCTTGTTCTCGTGCACGAACTCGATCGGATCCTCGATCGTGATCACGTGCTCGCTGCGCTTGCGATTGATGAGATCGATCAGCGAGCAGAGCGTGGTGGACTTGCCCGAGCCGGTCGGCCCGGTCACGAGCACGAGGCCTCGCGTGAGATAACAGAGCTTCTGCACTTCGTCGGTGATGCCGAGCTGCTCGACGCTCACCACTTTCGCCGGAATGATGCGGAACACGGCGGCGCACCCCTTGTGCTCGCGCAGCACGTTGCAGCGAAATCGGCCCGTGCCCGGAATGTCGTGCGCGAAGTCCGTGTCGTTCGAGCTGTCGAACTCGCCGCGATTGCGATCCGGCATGATCGACTTGACCAGTCCCTCCATCTCTCGCGCGGTCAGGGTCTGCGTGTCCGGAATGCGCACCATCTCGCCATCGACGCGCACGATCGGCGGTTCGCCGACGCGCAGGTGCAAGTCGGAGGATCCGCGCTGGACCATGATGCGCAGCAGCTCTTCCATGCGGTCGCGCTCCGGGCTCGCGCCTGGCATCCCCGAGTCGGAGTACGACTCCTGCACACTCACCTTCGACGAGTCGTGTGAAGCAACACCGCCCGATCCGTTTCCGGACTGCGACGCCTGCGCATCGACCGGCTTCGGCGCCGCACTCTGCGCGCGCACCACTGCACGCAGCCCTCCCGCTCGCGGCGCCACCTGCACCTCGAAGGTGCCATCCTCCGACGTATACGAGAACGTCGCAGCCGCGCCGGAGTCGATCGCCGTGCGCGCGGCCCCCGGCGCCAGCTCCTGGAGCAGCGCAAGGAGCTGCGGCTCGCTGAAGGCCGTCTTCGTGATCGCGCGCGGAGTGCCCTGCATGTCGAGCTGCGCCGGGACATCGGCGCGGAGCATGAGGGCGGTTGCGCGATGCGAGACGAGGGCAGCGAGGAAACGATCGAGTTGCGCCATGATCAATCCAGTGGGCGCACGCGCTCGATCATCTCTCGATTGATCAGGCGTACGCCCTCATCGGTCCGGAGCGCGATGAAGCGATCCGTGCAGTAATTCATGAAGTCGAGCACGCGGGGTCGCGACGCACGCACCTCGAGTCGCATCGAGCCGACGTGTGCGACCCCGCCGGCAAGCGTGACCTGGAGCAGCGCCGTGGGCGCGCTCCCGGGAAGCTCCTCGTCGACCGAAGTCTCGTCCGGCACCATCTCGAGGACGCGCCGCTTGGCGATCAGCAGTACCTCGCCCGTGGCGAGGCCGAGCGGGAAGAACGGATCAGCCTCGTTGAGCAGCTGCAGGGGATCTTCCTGCACACCCGGCGGATAGATCTGCGGGGCGAACACGCTTCCGCTCAGCAGCTCGCCTCCGACCATTGTGATCGAGACGGCCACCCGCTTCTTCTCGACCCGAACGTCGCTCCATGGCTGTGACAGTGCCACGCGTGATTTCCCCTCACACTGGTCTGTCTGCAGACGAGCCCTCGAGCCCCACCGTCACGCTCGGCCCTCCGACCGCAGCCGTCACCGAGCGCTTAGGCCATTTCGCCCGAAATGACGCCCCTTCGACCGACGGCCGGTGGCGTCAGGCGTGCAGGTGCACCTCGCGCTCGTACATCTCCTCGCGCTCCAGCTGGACGGTCACGTGCTGAATGCCGAACAGCCGCATCGCGTCGAGCACGTGCTCGAGCACGTGTTGATGGCGCTCGGGCTCGCGAACGATCGCGTGCACGCTCATCGCAATCACGTTCGACGTGACGCTCCATACGTGGAGGTCGTGCACGGACTCGATTCCCGGGATCGCGGTCAGCTGGTCGCGCACCGCAGCTGCAGAGATGTGCGCAGGGGTGGATTCGAGCAGCACGTCCGTCGAATCGCGCACCAGCGTCCACGCCCCGCGCAGGATGAGCGTGCTCACGATCACCGACGCCACGGTGTCGGCAGCCAGCCAGCCGAATTGACGAATGAGGATCGCGGCGATGATCGTACCCACGAAGCCGAGCAGGTCTCCGAGGATGTGAAGATACGCGCCCCGCACGTTGAGGTTGTCCTCGCCGCTCGGGTGGAGCACCCACGCGGAGATCGCGTTGGCGACCAGCCCGAGCACGGCGACGCCGAGCATCAGACCGCTCTGCACCGGCTCGGGGACGCGGAGGCGGTTCACGGCCTCCCAGATGATCCACACCGAGATGAGCAGCAGCGTTGCGCCGTTCAGAAAGGCGGCGAGGATTTCCAGTCGCAGGTAGCCGTACGTGCGCTTGTCGGTCTCCGGTCGCTGGCTGAACCACGCGACGAACAGCGAGAGTGCGAGGGCGGCGACGTCGGTGAGCATGTGGCCCGCATCGGCCAGCAGCGCCAACGAGTTCGCGAGATAGCCGCCCACCGCCTCGGCCACCAGGATCACGGCCGTGATGGCGAGCGCAATCCGCAGCCGGGCGACGGAGGCGCTCTGGCCATGCGAGTGGCCCGCGTGCGCGTGGCCGGCGTGCGAGTGCCCCGCGTGCGAGTGACCTGCGTGACCGCCGTGACCGTGACCGTGCGCGTGTGAGTGCGACATTGCCGAAAGCTTCACCATCGCAGCGGGCACGGCTAGAGGATCGAAGGAGAACCGCGCCGTGCGATCACTTCTTTGCGGGTACCAGCACCTCGGTGAAGCGCGCGCATTCGAGGATCGCCTCGATCATGCTCGCCGGGTCCGCGCGATTCTGACCGGCGATATCCAGCGCCGTGCCGTGATCGGGCGACGTGCGCGGGAACGGGAGCCCCATCGTGACGTTCACGGCACTGCCGAACGACGCAACCTTGATCGCGGTCATCCCGACATCGTGATACGGCGCGAGCACCGCGTCGAACGCGCCGCGCATGGCCCGTACGAACACGGTATCCGCCGGAAATGGCCCGAGAATGTTCGCGGCGCGCGCCGCAGGGGCGAGCAGCGTGTCGTCCTCCGAGCCGAAGCGGCCCCCATCGCCCATGTGCGGGTTGAGCGCGCAGAGCGCGATCTTCGGCTGCGCGATTCCGTAGAGCTGCTGCAGTCCGCGACGCGTGATGGCTGCGCATTCGACGATGCGCGCGTGCGTGAGCTCGCGATGCACATCGTGCAACGCGATGTGCGTGGTCACGAGCACGACGCGGAGTCGGTCGGAGGCGAGCATCATGGCGACGTGCGAGCCCGTGAGCGCCGCCAGCATCTCGGTATGGCCGGGATAGTCGTAGCCGCCATCGAAGAGCGCGTGCTTGTCGATGGGTGCTGTCACGATCCCGTGTACGTCCCCCGCCAGCGCGAGCGTCGTCGCCCGCTCGATGGCGAGTCCCGCGAGCCGCCCGCCGAGCGAAGCACTGCCGCCGGGGTGCCACTCCCCGATCTCGGCGTTCACGGGCACCACGGTGCCCGAGGGACCCACGATCACGAGCTCCGCGCGCGCACGGACGCGCGAATCGGCGATCGCGGCCGCAACGATTTCGGGTCCGATGCCGCGAGGATCGCCGAGCGTGATGGCGAGACGTGCCTTGCTCATCCCGTCACCACATCGGAGAGCACGCGATACAACGTTCTTGCCTCGGCGCGACTCACGCTCTTCCCGATGTCGGAGAGGAGCTGAATCTCGAGCGATCGGTGCGCGTAGTCGAGTCGTATCGTGTCACCCGGACCCACCTCCGCGGATGCCTTCACGCGCTTGCCGTTTACCGCCACCGCACCTACGTCGCACGCCTCCTTTCCCTCGGTGCGACTCTTCACGAGCAGGAGCCGCTTGAGCGCGAGGTCGACGCGCACCGGTTAGATGCGGACGGACACGTAGCTTTCCTTGCGCAACCCGTCGAGATAGCGGCGAATCGCCTTCTCCTCCGAGAGCTGATCGCGAATCTTCTCGCGCCAGTCCGCCACCGTCGGCTCGTGCTCGCCAGCGATGGACGTGATCTGCACGACGAAGTACTTGGGCGTGCCGCGCGACTTGTCCTGGATCACGAATGGATCGAGGATGTCGTTCGCCTTGTGTCCCGCGATCGCCGTCTGATACTCCTGCGGCAGCTGCGATTGCGGGAACGGCTGCGGAATCGAGGACTCCTCCGATGGATCGTGGTGCTTCACCCGCAGCGTGTCGAAGGGCACACCGGCACGCCACTCCTTCGCCACCTCCGCCGCCTCTGCGGCCGCGGCCTTGATGTCCGCGGAGTCGATGGCCGGTCGCACGAGAACGTGCCGGCCCTTCACCTCCGCGGGTTGCACCCGATCGACCCGAATGAGATGGTAGCCGAACACGGTCTTGATGGGCGGGCTCACGACTCCCGGACGCAGCGCGAAATAGACGCGATCGAACTCGGGAACGAAATCGCCCCGGCGGCGCCAGCCGAGATCTCCGCCCAGCTCCTTCGTGCTCGGATCCATCGATTCGCGCTTGGCGATCTGCTCGAAATCACCGCCCTTCGTCAGCTCGACGTACAGCGACTCGGCCTTCGCGAACGCGAGAGTGTCCTGACGCGGAGTGGGCTTCGGGGAGACGACGATCTGCCGCAGGGTCACGGTGGCCGGAAGCTTCTGGAGCTGACTCGAGTTCTTGTTGAAGAACTCATCCACTTCCGCATTCGAAACGGCCGCTGGGGCAATCTTCCCGTCGGACCGAAGCTTCTCGAACAGCTTCTGCTGCAACTGACTGCGTCGCGACTGGTCCGTGAGCCAGCGGCGAAACTCATCGACGGTTCCGAACCCGGATTTCCTGAGCTCGTCGCGGAACTCTTTCTCGGTGGTGAAGCGCGTGCGAATCGTCTGCATGCGCTTGTCGACGTCGGCGTTGATGTCGTTGTCGGAGACCTCGACCTTCTCGTCCTTTGCCTTCTGGACGAGCAGCTCCTCGTCGATGATCGCGTCGAGAATGCTCTTGAGCATTGCCTGCTGGCCAGCGGAGTCCTCGGGCATCTTCTGCCCGGAGGCTCGTGCTTGCGCGAGGCGCTCTTCGACGTCCGAGCGGAGAATCGGCGTCGTACCGACGACGGCGACGACGCCGTCGACCGGAGGGCTGCCCGCTCCGTCCGACGGGCTCTGCTGAGCGAAAAGCGGGGCGGCGAGCACGGCCGCGGCCACCGCCGCGAACATCAATGATTGGCGCATGCTCACCGTACCCTCGACTCGTCGCGTGGTTCGCTCATCCTGTCTCGATCAATTGTGCGGCTTCGGCGGAGCGGGCGCGGGCGTCGGGGCCGGCGCCTGAGGCGGGGCACCCTGCGGCGGCATTTGCATGCCGCCCATGGGCACCTCCGTTGGTGGCGCGTTCTTGGCGCGCACCGAATCCGACTTGGACTTGAGCGCGCTCGCGGAGGCGACCGCCTTGTCCATTGCCGCAGTGTTGATGGTCACATTGTACTTGTCCTTGAGCACCATCTCGAGTGGCGGCGGCACCTGCACGAAGCCCGCCTGCTGCTGCATGAGCTTGTCCATGTAGGCGTTCACACGCGTGCTCGCGAGCTGCTCGCGGGCCGGAACCGTCTTCGCGCTGTCCGCGAGCGACTTGGGGTTGAGCCCGAGCTGATTCCAGCTCGATGTGAGTACCTCGGCGAACTTGGCGCGGAGCTCCTTCATCTCATCGGCGGTCAGCTCGATCTTGGCGCTGTCCGCCTGATGCAGCACGAGCTCGTTGCGAAGCACATTCCTGGCGAAGCTGAGGACGACGCTGTCCGGCGCGGTCTGCAGGCGCTTGCCGAGATCTTCCCGTTGCTGAAAGGCCTCGAGCCACCGCGTGAGACGCGAGACCGTGAAGTCGCCCGCCTTGGATGTCGCAATCACGGTCTTGTCCGCGCGATGCGCGTCGAGATCCTTTGCGGCGTCCTTGATGGTCGCGACGGCGTTCGGCTTGAACTGAATGTTGCCGGACGCTTCGAGCTTCGCGATGTACCCGCTGTCCGCTGCCTGCAGCGCGGGGCCGTTGAGGCGCTGCGCGACTTCCGGCGCGACCTCCGGATATGTGGAGCGACGGATGATGTGGTAGCCGAACTGCGTCTTCACGAGCGGCGACACCTGGCCGGGTTTGAGCGCGCTGACGGCCTGCTCGAACTGCGGCACCATGGCGCCCTTGGGAAACACGCCCAGGTCACCGCCACGCTGCGCGCCGCCCGGCTCCTGCGTGTACTTCGTGGCCATGGCGGTGAAGTTCGACGGTGTCACCTGCGCGCGAACGCCCTCCGCCACCTTGCGAATCGAATCGCTCTGCGCGGGCGTCGCACCCTGAGGCACGAGGAAGAGAATGTGCCGCGCTGCGAGCACCTCGCCGGCATTGAACTTCGCCTCGGTACCCGATGTATCGATGTTGAATCCCTTCACGACCACATCGTGCCATTTGCCCGCGCGCATCTGCGCGACGATCGGCCAGAGCGCATCATCCACGGTCTTCGGGTCATTGAGCGAATCGCCGTGCGCCGCCGCGACGCCGAGCAGCTCGTAGTCGACCCACACGTTCGTGATGGCCTTCGCGATGTCGGCGGTCACCGGCACCTTGGCCTGGCTGAGCAGCCCCGCGAGGCGATCCACGGTGAGCTCCTCCGGGCCCGCCTTGGCGACGGAATCGGAGTGCGAGCCCATCGCCTTCTTGAATCCTTCGCAGGCGACGAGCAGGCCGACGATCATGAATATGGCTAAGGAACGTTTCATTTGCGGAGATTGAAGGGGCTGAAGACGAGGGGGCCTGCGCGCGGCAGAAACCCCGGC
>DATGDQ010000201.1:0-6361 GCA_035310785.1 Gemmatimonadaceae bacterium
GGTTGGTGTGGGGCAGTTTCTGGCGTGGGACGGAGGTTGTCTCTTCATCGGACGGCATGACTCCGCCGTTCCCGTCCACGCGCATCAGGCGATGCAGCTCGTCGTCGGGCGAAATGCGCGCCCGCTGATTCGAGCGGGCGAGGGAGCACCCTGGTCGGAATTCTCGGCCGCGCTCATTCCATCTCGGCAGCCGCATGGGATCGACGTCACGAGCGCGGACTACGGTGTCGTCGTGTTCGTCGAACCGGAAACGAAGGAAGGCCGAGCGATCGCCGAGCGCTTTCTGCGCGACGGAATCGCGGAGGTGGATGGTGCAGGTGTGCGAGCGGCCGCCGATCATGTGTTCGAGACATGGCTCGGCCGTGAAGACAATGCGGCCATCATAGCGGCGGCACGATCGCTCGTGTACGCACTCAGCGCGGGCATCGAGCCGTCTGTCGTCACCGACGAGCGGATTATTCGTGCAGCCGCCTTCATCGGTGCGAACCTCGCCAGCGCGCTGACGCTCGACAATGTGGCGTCGCACGTCTTTCTCTCACCCAGCCGGTTCCGCCATCTCTTCGCCGAGCAGACGGGGATGGCTCTGCGTCCATACATCCTGTGGCGACGCTTCCTTCACATCTGGGATCTCATGATGCGTGGAGAGACGTTGTCGACCGCGGCTCACGCCGCGGGATTCGCCGACGCCGCACATCTCACGCGGACGTCGAAGCGCATGTTCGGTTTCGCTCCATCCGCGATGCAACTCGTCTCGACCCCGCCGCCCAGCGGGGCATTCGCCTTCGATCCCACGATCAGCTCGCGCATGCCACCTCCACACGCTGGTAGTCGCACGAGCAGGGACCGGCGAAGCACGAATGGCTCATAGGCGCGCCATGCTTCGCGCAGCGCCAGCATCGGGCGAGCGCATCATGTGCCACACGGATGCCGAGGAACTCAGCTGCCACCGTTGCACCACCACCGATGATGTCCGCCAGGGCTGGACGACCGTCTTCGTCGAATGACAGCGCCGCGATGTCCGTGAAGCCTGCCTTGCGAATACCAGCCCCCGACGCGTGGTTCTCCGGTGCGTAGGCCACCCAGAATCGATCCACCTCCGATTGCTCCATCTCGACGATTGCGTCGAGCAGCCGAGGGTAGATGCCCATCCCGCGATGCGCGGCGAGCGTGACGAAGTTCCAGAGGTATCGTTCGGCCTTCGGAACGGTGAAGGTCGACTGGAGCTCGCCGATATGCGCGCTCCGCGTGGCGACCCAGCCCCACGCCGCGGCGTCCCCCGCCCGGTATGCAACGTACGCGCGGTGTCCGTCCGCGAGGCGGCGTGACATCTCCGCCTCGCTCCTGTTCTGCAACTGGGCCATGACGTGCGCACGGGATTCGATGCGCACGTCCAATCCGGAGACCGGCGCAAGAGCAGGGCGCGGCGCGCGACGGTCACGAATCGCGATTGGCATGTTCCGATCTCCTGTATCGCAGGTTCGGCTCAGCGCGAGCCGCAGGTGCAACTCGAGCCGCACGTGCACGTCGAGCCGCAGGTGCACGTCGCACCACACTTGCATGCCTCTCCACAGGTGCAGCTCGATCCGCACGTGCACACAGGCGTACAGGAACAGGCAGCCCCACAGGCGCAGCCGCTCGTTCTCAGCGCGCTGACGTTTGCTTCGTTCGTTGCGTTCATGACACACCTCGTGTTTGGGTTACCGTGACAATACGGTCCCCCGACCGGCACGTCTTGAACGTAGAGGCTGTTTTTGCATTTTCTTGCGCCCGCGACCCGGGCGTGCCATCGTCTCATGGCGTCCACTGGTCTACCTCGCACACGCCTCTCGCATCGCGGCGTCTGCGCCGCCCTCTGCCCACGTCACAATGCCGACGTCCGTTGCGCTCGAGCGGTTCGTTGGGCCCGCCGTCCATGTGCACGGGCGCGGCGCGGTCGGCATCCACGAAAGTGCATTCGACCCTTCACTGGTCGTCCCCGTGCATGTCCACGATGTCGCCGTCGTCAGTCTCGTGCTCAGCGGCACGGCCACGGAGCGCGTCGAGGAAGGAGCGCGCGTGATAGCGGCGCAGGACCTGATCTTCACACCCGCATTCGCGCCGCACAGCTACCAGTTCACGAAGCCCGGCCGGTGGCTGAACATGCAGCTGTCCCGGACATGGATCGAGCGGGCCACCGACGGGCAGCCACTACTATATGAGCGCTCCGAGATCGTGCGCGGCGGATCCGCGGCATCGTGGGCGATGCGGGTGCGAACGGAGGTGCAGCACGCGGACGGCGCGTCTGCGCTCGCCATCGATGGCGCGATGATGCTCATGATCGCGGATCTCGCGCGCGACCGCCTCGATGGCGCACGCTTTCGCCCGCGCTGGCTCAAGCGCGTGGAAGAGGCGCTCGACGCTTCCATTGCGGAACCGCCGAGCGTCGAGACGCTCGCCCAGCTGGCGGGCGTGCATCCGACGCATCTGCTTCGGACCTTTCGGAAGTATCACCGAGCGACGATCGCCAACTTCGTGCGAGCCCGGCGGCTGCAGCACGCACGTACCCAGGTCGCGACGACCGATCACCCACTATCGATGATCGCCCTCGATACCGGTTTCGCCGATCAGGCGCACTTCACCCGTGTCTTCAAGCGGGCCTTCGGCGAAACGCCGGGCCAATACGCGCGATCGCTGCGGGGGCGTTGATCGCCAGGAGCTCGACACCCGGTTTATACAAAAACAGCCTCTGCGTTCAATCCCCGACCTTCGAGCCGGAATAAGCTGAGCCACGTCCAATCGGACGTGGCTTTTCTCATTCACCGGTCCATCTCGAGGTCGACATGCCTTCCCTCGCTTCAAACCGAAACCGCGCGACCCCCGCTCGCGCACACGCATTCGCGGTCGCGATCGCGTTCGCCGCGGCCGCGCTTCTCACCGGGTGCATGCACTCGGCGCCCTCCAATCTGGACTTCAGCCGTACGCGCGCTAGCGAGCACGGGATCTATCGCGCCGAGATCATGCCGGAAGGCGACTCCATACCTCAGGGCAAGCTTCAGAAGTGGACCCTCCACCTGAACGCGGCGAACGGCGCGCCGGTGAGCGCGGCGAGCGTCGCGATCGATGGCGGAATGCCGCAGCACGGTCACGGTCTCCCCACGAGACCGCGTGTCACCCGCGACCTCGGCAACGGCAACTATCTGGTGGAGGGGATGAAATTCAACATGGGCGGTTGGTGGGTCGTGAAGTTCAATGTCAACTCCGAGGTGGGAAACGACACCCTCGTCTTCAACCTCAACCTGTAGGTCACGGCCATGTTCATCTTCGCATTCATGCGTCTGCGGCCACAGCTTCGCGTGGCATTGCTCGCCTTCGTCATGTCCCCGGTGCTGCTGTTTGCGAAGCCGTTCCATGCGGTGCCGGGCACGAACACGCCGTGGTCGCCGAAGGAGCGCGCGCTGCTTCGCTCGCTCTCGCTGGGCAGCCTTGCGCGTCTCGCACCGGATCCATCGAACCGCTACGCCGACGACGAGGCCGCGGCACGCCTCGGTCAGGCGCTGTTCTTCGACGCACGGTTGAGCGGCAACGGGAAAGTCTCCTGCGCGACCTGTCACGTCCCGCAACAGAACTTCCAGGACGGCAAGCCGCTCGGCGAGGGAGTGGGTACGGCGGGAAGACGCACCATGCCCATCGCCGGCACGGCGCACAGTCCGTGGCAGTTCTGGGACGGACGAGCGGACAGCCAGTGGGGCCAGGCGCTCGGCCCGCTGGAGAGTCCGGCCGAGCACGGAGGCGATCGTGTCCAGTACGCGCACGTGATCGCACGGGCGTATCGAACGGAGTACGAGCGGGTGTTCGGCCGTGTGCCGGATGTGCGCGGACTTCCCGAGCGCGCGGGACCGGTTCCCGACTCGGCGCGGGCGAAGGCCTGGTCGAGCATGACGCCGGTGCGCCAGGAAGAGATCACGCGCATGTACGCGAACATCGGCAAGGCCATTGCCGCCTACGAGCGGAAGATCGAGTTCGCGCCGTCGAGATTCGATCGCTTCGTTGAGGCGGAGCTCGCGAATCGACCGCACGATCGCGATAGTGAATTCAGCGAGGAGGAGCGCTCCGGTCTCGCGCTCTTCATCGGCAAGGCGAACTGCGTCACCTGTCACAATGGGGCGCTGTTCACGGACAACCACTTTCACAACACGGGCGTGCCGCAGTCGACATCGGGAGCACCGAACGACAGCGGACGCGCGGCGGGCGTACGCCGCGTCATGGCTGCGGAGTTCAACTGCACGAGCAAGTACAGTGATGCGAAGCCGGATCAGTGCGACGAGCTTCGCTTCGCCGACACCGACGGACCGGATCTGCTCCGCGCGTTCAAGACGCCGTCGCTACGCAACGTCGCATCGCGCGCGCCGTTCATGCATGGAGGACAGTTCGCTTCGCTGAGCGCAGTGCTCGCGCACTACAATCGCGCGGCGGCAGCGACGGTCGGAAGGAGCGAGCTCAAGCCCCTGCACCTCTCGAACGACGAGCTGCGAGAGCTCGAAGCATTTCTGCGGACGTTGACCAGCCCCCTCGCGGTACAGCCGGAGCTGATGGAGGCGCCTCGACTGATATCGATGACTCGGCCCTCGACTGGACGCTGAGCGCTCGATCAGTCGACGGCAGTGACGGCCCGTCTGCCGCTCACTGTGGCCCGGGGATCGCACCAGGGCGCGCGGCCGCCGAGTCAGAATCCGCGGGGATGGCAACTCGCTCGAGCTCACGACCCATGTTCACCGAGTTGTCGGGAGTGAGGTCGAGGATGCGCATTCCCCTCTTCACATCGAGGGGAAGATCCCAGGTGTAGTGATGGCCGTACCACTCGAGTGGCTTCACGGACTGAACGCGATACACCCCTGGCGCCAGATTGAGCTCCGTTGTGCCCTGGTCGCCGGTGGTCACCGATGACCGCTCGCCCGTGGGTGATACAACGGCAATCGTGTAGTCACTGATCGGGCGACCCCAACGCAATCCCACCTGATTCATCGTGACGTAGATCTTCACGACGATCTTCCCGTCCTCCAGTTCGGTACCCGCCGCCTTCTGCGCAATCATGTGCGCAGGCGAGCACAGTGCGATCGCCGTGCCGAGCACAGTGATGGCGAGGCGCACGCGAGAGGTGTGCACGTTCGATCTCCGTGAGAGATACTCGATATTGGTGGATTCGGCCTCGGGTTCGCAACCGGCGGGCTGTACCGGAGTGGATTGCGCGCAAGGAGATCATCCATGCCTGTAAAATTCTGTACGTCGGACCGCCTCTGCATCCCGAGCCAACGCCTCACGATGCGCTTGCGACAGCGGTGATGGACGCGACGCGTACGTCCGAAATGCGCGCCGGGCTACGTCTCGCGGCGCGTCTCCCTCGTCGGTCGACTCAGGCCGGATCGCGTGCCCGACACGATCAATGCCGTCAATCCCTCGCGGCTCGCGTCCGCACTATGCGATCGCGCAGCAAAGCCATACGCGACGGCGACCTCGCGCAGCCTCGGCGTATCGAGCGCGCCGAGTTGTGCGATCAGGACATCCTCACCTTGCTGGTACACTTCGAACGGGTCGAGAATCGCGCGAGGTATGGATTGACCCGTGCTTTCGTGAACGGCGCGCGCCGGCCTGTCGAACGCCGGGCGCGCCGCGATGCCGGGAGGCGAGATCGCCCCTTGCGTCTTGAGCGCCCGATTGAGCGCGCCGTCGAGATACACGGCCGTGAGGCCCTGCGCCCAGTACATCAAGTCGTCTCGATTGGGCTGTTCCGTCTCGCGCGGAGTCCGGATGGGCGACTCCTCCGCCTGGAGCGGCAGGAACTCGATCCAACCTTCCCACAGATTGTCGTCGGCCACGCCTCCGCACGCCTGCGCGATCCAACGGCGACCGTCCGCGCTCGTGAGCTGCGCGTCGAATACAACGAGTACTTCCGGCATTGAGTCCTCCGCTGAGATCGCCACGCTGAACGCGTGAGCGCTTCACAGAGGCTTGATTGCGAACTTCGTGCGCGAGACGCGGAGCGAGATGAAGCTGGCTGCGACCGTCACGCTTAAAAAGCACGCGCCCGCCCTGCCCTATCGCGTGTCACCTTCGGTAGGACAGCAGCCATCCGCCGGGACGTCGATCGAGTTCTCGCCCGTGATAGAGCCACGACAACGCGACTACGACAAGCCATGCGATCACGCGGGACGTCCATTGCCTAGGTTGTGGTGACCCTCGCGTACGCCGGCCGTGCTGGGGCGAAGCTATGACGCCGTCGGGAATCCACAATGAGTCGGTTGTGTGCAGCACGTCATCGAATCGGGAACTTGCGCGTGGCCTCGTCCCTTATTATGATGCTTATCATATTAGCCGACGTCGCCAT
>DATGDQ010000202.1:0-5554 GCA_035310785.1 Gemmatimonadaceae bacterium
GTGATCCTGGCGTTCGCGATCGCGCGGCGCTGGCCAACGGTGCTCTCGAATGCCGTCGACCCCGGATGGGTGCCGACGAGAATGGGGGGACGCAGCGCGCCCGACGATCTGTCCAAAGGCGCCGAGACACAGGCGTGGCTCGCGGTCAGCGACGATGGGGCGGCGCGCGTGACGGGGCAGTACTTCTATCACAAGCGGCCGCGCGAGGTGCATCCGGCCGCGCACGATCCACAGGTGCAGGACGCGCTGCTCACGGAGTGCGCGAGGATATCCGGCGTGACGCTTCCCGCGTGAGCGAGGCCGCCACGGAGGAGCGCACAGTCGCCGGCTCGCCGCGGTCGCTCCATCGCGAGCTCGGCCTCCTCTCCGCCACGATGATCGTCGTCGGCGGGATCATTGGCGGCGGCATCTTCTTCACGCCCGCGCAGGTCGCGCGCACGCTGCCGAGCGGCGCCTGGGTGCTCGCCATCTGGATTCTCGGAGGATTCATCGCGCTCGCCGGCGCGCTGACGTTCGCGGAGCTTGGCGCGATGCTGCCGGATGCGGGAGGGCCATTCGTCTACATCCGGCGCGCATTCGGAGAGCGCGCGGCGTTCGTGTACGGATGGATGATCCTGACCACGATCGCCAGTGGCGCCGCCGCAGCTGTCGCTCTCGCCTTCGCGAACTACGTAGGCCGCTTCTTCGATCTCGAGCCGGTGGGTGGCAACACCGGTATCGCGGTGGCAGTTCTGATCATTCTCACCTTGACCAACTATCGCGGCATTCGGCTGGGCGCCGCCGTTCAGAACACGCTCGTGATGAGCAAGCTCGTCGCGCTCGGCACCCTCGTGCTCGGCGTCATCCTGCTCTGGAATCGAATTCCGGCGCCGCCCCCGGTCGCCTCGGGCGGGCCCCTGCCTCCGCTCGCGACGGGACTCGCGGCTGCATTCGTGCCGGTGCTGTTCTCGGTAGGCGGATGGGAGAATCTCAACATGGTCGCCGGAGAGGTGCGCGATCCGGCGCGTCTCATTCCACGCGCGCTCGCCCTCGGCATCGCGATCATCATGCTGTGCTATCTCGGCGTCAACGTCGCCTATCTCCACGTCCTCGGACGCGATGGGATGGCGGCGAGCACCAGCGTCGCGGCCGACACGGCGATTCGAATGGTCGGCTCGCTTGGCGGGACGCTGATCACGATCGCGGCCATGGTGTCGATACTGGGGTTCGTGAACGTCGTGCTGCTCGCGACGCCGCGAATCTTCTATGCGATGTCCCGGGAAGGCCTGTTCTATCCGGCCGCGGGACGCATTCATCCGCGCTTCGGGTCGCCACACATCAGCATCGCGATGCTCGGGCTGTGGTCGATCGCGCTCCTGCTGCTCGCGCGCTCGCGGCTCGATTGGCTGCTGAACGGCGAAGTGTTCGCGGACTGGATCTTCTTCGGATTGAGCGCGGCCAGCGTATTCGTGTTTCGCCGCACCATGCCGCGCCAGCCACGCCCCTACCGCGCGTGGGGATACCCGCTCGTGCCGCTCTTCTTCGTTGCGGCGTCGATCGCCGCGGTCGCGAGCGCGGTGGTGAGCGCGCCGATTCCCTCCGCGTTCGGCGCGGTCAGTGCGCTCGTTGGCGTGATCGTCTACGCGCTGTTCTCGCGCCGATGGAGAGTTGCCGAACCCGAGGTCTCTTCCTAGTACGCCACGGCGTACGACGAGAAGTGATCGATTTTCGCGGTGACGAATTTCTTGATCGGCTGATCGTGCGACGGCATGATCTCCGCCACGGTATCGGCCTGGACGTACACCACCGTTACGCCGACGAAGGGCGTCACGCACTTCGAGTAGCTCAGCTGGAGCGTCGCGGACTTCGCGAACTGCAGCCCCTCGGGTGAGAACTCTACGCTCGCGCTGGCTGTCGGCAGCGTATGCGCGGTGATGCTCACTGGGCTGGACAATGCTCCCTTCGGCACCTTCAGCGAGACGCCGCCCACGCTCACCGTCCCGCCGCCGCGGCCTATGCGCTCCGTCTTCCAGTCTTCCCTCTGCACTCCGCAGGTGGCGACCCTGGGGCCCTTGTGATCCGCGTGGTGCACATCTGCCTGCGCAAGCTCGACGCTGCGGGGGGCCGTCGGCGTTGCGCTCTCGGCGCACGCGATTGCCACTCCCAAGGTGACGCCTGCCAGTGTGCAGCGAATGATCGTCTTGAGGTCCATGAAGGTTTCCCTGATCGAGTGACGTTCGTTACGAGCTCCTGAGCAAAACCATTCGCACGCCGAAGCGCGTGCATGCAATACTCAACGTTTCCCATGACTCGACTATCACGTTCCGGTTCCTCTGCATCATGCCTGCGCCGTACGAATCGTTACACGACCACGCTCATGCTCGCGTCGATCGATGCCACCGCGGCTTCGTACACATCCGGTCGCCACCACGACTTGCATCTCTGCAGCTCGTTCAGCGCGGCTTCGACCGTCATCGCAGCGCGATAGCTGCGCGTGGTCGTGAGCGCGTCGTAGACGTCGACGATCCCGATGATCTGCGCCGCGATGGGGATCGCGTCGTCGCGCAGTCGATCTGGATATCCCGAGCCATCGCATTTTTCGTGGTGCCAGCGAATGAGCGGCTTGATGTCCCACGGGAAGTCGATGCCCTCGAGCAGGTCGAGTCCGTAGAGCGTGTGCCGTTCCATCAGCTCGCGCTCTTCGCGCGTGAGCCTCCCCGGCTTGTTCAGAACTTCGTGCGGGATGCGCACCTTGCCCACGTCGTGCAGGTAGGCGCCCACGCGCACGGTCGTCTGCGCGACGGCGTCGAGGCCGAGCGCCTGCGCGACAGCGACCGCGTATGTGGCGACGCGCTCGCAGTGACCGAAGGTGTACGAGTCCGCAGATTCAATCGACTGCCCCCAGTCTCGCACGATGCTCAGGTACGTTTCCTCGAGATCCGATACCTTGCGCGTGACATCCGAGAGATCGCCGCGAGCATCCAGTCGCAGAAAGAGGGCGCGCGCCGCGTTGAGCAGCACGAGCGCCTCCTGGTTGCGCCCCATCGATTGATGAAGCTTTGCGAGCTCTCTCGACGCCTCGGCCTCGCCGAGCTGTGATCCACAGTGGGCGGCGAGCTCCATCGCGCTCCTGAGACGTGCTTCGGCCAGCACCGGGCGGCTCGTCTCGCGATAGACGACGCCGAGGAACTTGTATGCGTCGGCCTTTTGAGCGCGCGCATCGAGCTCGTCGAACAGCCGTAACGCTTCCTCCGCGCTCTTCCGCGCCTCCTCGTACCGCTGGCGCGCGACGAACACCTCGGTGCGATTGAGCAGACAGAGGCCACGAAGACGCACGTCCCCCAGTGAATCTGCGAGGGCGAGGCTGGAGTCGAAGTATCGATCGGCGAGCTCCCATTGCCGCAGATCGGCGCTGATCATGCCGAGATTGTGATACGCGATCGCACATCCGCTGTCGTCACGCGCGCAGGTAGATGACGTGAGCGAGTTCTGATAATGCTCGAGCGCCGCGTTGAGATCTCCGCGGATGTTCGCGATGATGCCGAGGTTCTGCTCGATGCGACCGACGAGCGCGGGCCTGTCGCGAGCCATGCCGAGTGCGCGACGGAAGAAGCTTTCCGCCTCGGCGCTGTTCCCCGCCTCGAGCGCGAATCCACCCAGGGTGTTGAGCGCTTCTGCGGAGAGTGCCTGATCGCCAAGCCCGCTGGCGACTTCGAGACTCTGCACGCACAGATCGCGCGCGAGATCGCCCTGCAATTGACGATGCATCACGACACTCAGACGCCGAAGAGCCTCAGCGTGCGTCGAGGCATCATCCTGCGCGACGGCGAGGTCGATCGCGAGCCGGAACTTCTCGATCGCGGCCGGGATGCGCCCCGCCCGCTCGTCGTCGCGAGCGTCGCGCAGGGCGCGTGTGGCAGTAGGTGAAACGGGCGATGACGGCATGTCGCTTGGGAGACGACCGCAAGCCGATTTCAGTTCTCGCCACTATCACGCGGCGAGACACCTTCGTCATCAGCGGCAATTATTGTCGCGATTCGGGCGCAGGCGTTCTCTGACTTCGAGGCAGCCGGCGACGCGTAGCAGCGATTCGCGCTCGTATCCAGCCGTTTCGGTTGCCGGGAAAACGGATGCATCGTCGTTGGAGGAGATCGACCGCCGGCTCTCGCACTGCTCGAGCCGGCCCCTCACACATTCGGCGGCCGTTCATGCGCTACTCGAAGTTCATGCGCGACCTCCTGGTGATCGCCGGGGCGATGTCATGCACAGCTGCCACGCCAACGACGCCGGGCAGCGGTACGTCCGGCAGTGCTGGCGCCCACGGCAACGTGATCGCGAAAGCCAGCGGCGACGGGCAGCAAGGAACGCTCTCGGCCACGCTCGCCCTGCCGCTCGTCGTGACGGTCAGGAGCGCCGCCGGATCTCCGGTGAGCGGCGCCACGGTGACGTGGTCGGTGGCACCCGGCAACGGTGTACTGAGCGGCGCGACGACCAGCACCGATGCGAACGGGCGCGCGAGTGTGAATTGGACGCTCGACGGCACCTTCCTCGCGAACTCGGCGACGGCGTCGATCACCGGAGCTTCGGTCACCTTCACGGCGCTCGGGAACGGCAGCGGAGATCTCGGCGGCCGCCCGATCTTCCCTTCTTCCGATCCGTGGCGCACGGACATTTCGGGATCTCCGCGCGATGCGCTGTCAGACAGCCTGATTGCATCGTGCGGAGCGACGACTGGAATGCATCCGGATTTCGGAACGGTGTACGGCGGCGCGCCGAACGGGATCTCGTACGTCGTGGTGCACGGAACGCAGCCGCGCGTGCCGGTGAGCTTCTACTACGGAGACGAGAGCGACCCGGGACCGTACCCCGTGCCGCCGTACGCGCCGATCGAAGGCGGAGCATCGAGCACCGGTGACCGGCACGTGCTCGTGGTGGACGCGGACAACTGGAAGCTCTACGAGATGTACGACGCACATCCGGTAAATGGCGGCGCGAGCTGGACGGGCGGCTCCGGCGCGATCTTCGACATGACGGTGGGAACGGTGCGCCCCGCGGGGTGGACGTCGGCCGATGCGGCGGGCCTCCCGATTCTTCCGGGACTCGTGCGCTACGACGAAGTAGGTATCCATCACGCAATCGAGCATGCGCTGCGCTTCAGCTGCGCGCGCACCCGCAAGGCGTACGTCCCACCGGCGAGGCATTCTGCCGGGTCGCAGACGAGCGTGAACTTCCCGCCGATGGGCATGCGCGTGCGGCTCAGGGCAAGCTTCGACATCTCCGGCTTCTCGCCAACGAACCAGGTGATTCTGAAGGCGCTAAAGAAGTACGGAATGTTCGTGGCGGACAACGGGTCCGACATGTACCTGAGCGGCGCACCCGACCCTCGGTGGAGCGACGATGACCTCCACAACCTCACGAAGGTGCACGGCAGCGACTTCGAGGTCGTCCAGATGTCGGGGATTGTCGTACAACCCTAGCGCCATCGCCTGATAGAGGAGTGTGCGCGCCGCAGCGAACTTGCTCGCACTGTCGACGAACAGTGAGTGCAATAGCCGGCGTGATGCTGGGCCGCCTT
>DATGDQ010000203.1:0-6035 GCA_035310785.1 Gemmatimonadaceae bacterium
GCTTCGCGACCGCGGCCGGAGCCGCAGGAAGCGAGGCGTACGGCACGTTCACGATCTTCACACCGTCGGCGTAGGCCACCACGCTGTCGTGCGCGAACTTCCTGATGCGCCACGTCGTGGTCGTGGCAGGATTCACCACACCGGACCCGTTCGTGACGAAGGCATTTCCGCTCTGGACGAAGCCCGCCGAAGCGCTCGCGATGCCGAACGCGATCGCCTTGACGCCATCCTGCATTCCGAAGGTAACCGACGGCTGCCCCGCCACGAGCCCCGAGTCGGCCACGGTCGCTTCCATGAACGCGCTATCGGATGTGCCCAGCGAATCGCTGCGGTAGTAGATGAGCGTGTCCGTCGTGCCCGGAGGCGCAGACGGACTCTTGTTCTGGATTCGCAGGCAGTTCGTCACGCCCGCTCCAGCGCAGCCGGCCGTCGCGATCGACGTGTCGAACACGGCCGACCCACGGACGCGCCAATCGGGCTCGCTTCGCAAGTCCGCCAGTCCGGTGCCGACACGGTTGGGGAGCGAATCGCCGAAGTAGGTCACGGACCATCGCGTGTCGTTGGGCTGCACGAAGGCGGCGCTCACGGACACGCCGAACTTGAAGTTCGTTACGCCCGGCGAAGTGCGAAATGAGAACGTGCGGAAGTAATTGACGCCGCCGGCCGTGCCCGAGAAATCCTGACCGCTATGCAAGACGCCATCGTTCGGCTCGAGGATGGTCTTGAAATAGATGTAGGGTTGGGCGGGCGCCGTGAACGCGAAGTTACCGTCGTAGCCGCTGTCCGCCTTGACGGTGCACGTTGTCGGGTTGGGAGTACACCCTGTAAGAACGGTTGGCGCGATCGACATGAACACGTACACGCCCATGGTGTCCGCGGGCAGCGTGGCGAGTGTGTGAGGAATTCGCGTTCCGATCGCGAACGGCTCGAAGTTCTCGATGTGATCGTCGAGACTCCAGGTCGTCGTGTGCGTGCCGTTCCGCAGCTGGAAGGTGTGACCGATCAGGGACGCTGCCCCGTAGATCGCGGCGTCGACACCCGGCGGCGCATCGGCGGATGCCGAGGCATACGGATGCGTCGTGACTTCACCCGTTTTCGTATTTACCTCGACGATCACCGTGCCGAGGTTGGTCAGGTGATCGGGGGGCGGCGGGACGCGGTGGGGCGCTACCGCGGCGTCATGGCATCCGGCGAGGCCGGTGAACGCCAGCACGAACATCGCCAGCATCTGGCGGTCGTGCCGGTTGATTTGCAGCGTCATCAGAGGCCCTCACGCTCGATTGCGTTGACTGGGTCCTGCAGCGGCCAACAGCGCAAGCCGCATCGGTACGAATCAATTGATTCGCGCCGATGCAGAATTCATTAATTCGCGCTGATGCAATAAGATAGATGCCCGCGGGCGAAATGAAAGAGCCCGCTACGTTACAGTTTTCGTAACGGTTCTTAGCGAGCTCTGCAGCTAGACGCACCACTCGGCCAGTCAACTCGCCCGACATGGCATATCCTCTGCCCTGCCACGTGACAGTCACGTCGCGCTCACTGCTCTCCCACACCGCTTCGTCGCATGCAGCCGGACTCGGGTCAGACCACATCGATCTGGATGGACACGGCGTCCGGTCCTCGCTATCCGGCGCTCACGGACAACATCGATACGCGCGTGTGCATCGTGGGCGCAGGGATCGCCGGACTCACCACCGCGTACCTGCTGTCCAAGCAGGGACTACAGGTGATCGTGCTCGACGATGGGCAGATCGGCAGTGGCGAGACGTCGCGCACGACGGCGCATCTCTCCAACGAGATCGATGACCGCTACGTCGAGATCGCGCGCGTGCACGGCGAAGAGGGCGCGCGCATCGCCGCAGCCTCACACACGGCCGCCATCGACTTCATCGAGTCCTTCGTGCGCGACCACGATGTCGACTGCGACTTCACTCGTCTCGATGGCTTCCTCTTTCTGGCCGAGGGGGACACGGCCGATCTGCTGGAGGAGGAGCTCGAGTCGGCGCGGCGCGCGGGCGTCGAGGTCGAGAGCGTGGATCGGGCGCCCTTCGCGATGTTCGAGACGGGACCCTGCCTGCGCTTTCCGAATCAGGCGCGCTTCCACCCGCTCGCCTACCTCTCGGCGCTCGCGGAACAGGTGGTGCGCTCGGGCGGCAGAATCTTCTGCGGGTCGCACGTGTCGAGTACAGAATCCAAGGATGGCCGCGTCACCGTCACGATCGAGAGACCGCATGTGACGGTGACCGCAGACGCGCTCGTCGTGTGTACCAACTCGCCGATTAACGATCTCGTTGCGATGCACGCGAAGCAGGCGCCGTATCGCAGCTACGTCGTTGGCGCCCGCGTGCCGCGCGGCTCGGTGAAGGACGCGCTCTACTGGGACACGGAGGATCCGTATCACTACGTGCGCCTGCTCACCACCGCGTCCGGCGACGACTACCACGAGCTCATCGTGGGAGGAGAAGACCACAAGACGGGACAAGAGACCGACATGGAGGAGCGCTTCCGGCATCTCGAGCGATGGGCGCGCGAGCGTTTTCCGCACATCATCGATTTCCCGTATCACTGGTCCGGGCAGGTGCTGGAGCCCGCCGATCTCGTCGCATTCATCGGCCGCAATCCGGGCGACGAGAACGTCTACATCTGCACGGGCGACTCCGGGATGGGAATGACGCACGGCACCATCGCAGGGCTCATCATCAGCGACCTGATTGCGGGACGCGAGAATCCGTGGGCGAAGCTGTACGATCCGTCACGCCTCTCGATCAACTACGGCGCGCTCAAGGAATTCGTGAAGGAGAACGCGAACGTCGGCGTGATGTACACGGAATGGGTTCGTCCGCTCGATGGCGATTCGCCGGAGCATCTCTCGCGTGGCGAGGGAGTGGTCGTGCGCCGGAAGGCGCAGCCGGTCGCGATCTACAAGGATGAGGAGGGAACGCTGCACGAGATGTCTGCGGTGTGCCCGCACCTCAAGTGCATCGTCCACTGGAACACGCTGGAGAAGTCGTGGGATTGCCCTTGCCACGGCTCTCGATTCGACGCGTACGGGAAGGTATTCACGGGACCTGCGGTTTCTTCGCTCGAACCGCTGGAAGTGGAGGAACCGCGGTCGCGCGGGGCGTAACCTGGTCTATGTTATGGGGTATGGTCTCGGATGCGACGCTCGCGCCAGCTGACGGGATTGCATATATAAATGGCCTCCCGAGGTGACCCCGTGAGACAGCGGAACGCCAAAACCGGCCCACCGCCCCCGCTGCAGATCGGAAAGCTGTTCCCCGATGACCAGGCAATTCTCTGGGCACCGGTGGAGGGGCTGACGCGCTCGATGGAGCTCTCCCAGCCCGCCATCGTGATCACGCAGGGCGCGCTGCGCGAGGTCATTCGCCATCTCTCCTCCTCGCCCGACCAGGAGCTGCTCGGGTTTCTCATCGGCGAGCCATGCGAGTGCCCGAAGACCAAACGTCGCTTCCTCTGCATTACCGGAACGCTTCGCACGGGGCACGCGATCGCGGAGGAGGAGCCCGTCCAGATTCCCGATGCCGAGTGGCTCGGCCAACAGCTCGAGGTGCGGCGACGCAGGTCGACGCTGATCGGCTGGTATCACAGCTCGCCGTTCCTGTCGCCATCGCCGAGCGCGCTCGATCTGGAGACGCACCGCGCGCGCTTTACGGAGCCGTGGCAGTGCGGGCTGGTGATCGCGACGGAGGGGAACGAGCCTGCAGGTGGATTCTTTCGCGCGCACGCGGATCCATACGAGGGTGGCGCGTACGTGCCGTTCTACGAGCAGGTGGATGACGAGGGAGTTCTCGAGGGCGGGCGCCTGCGCACGCTGATCGACTGGTCGAGCTACAGCACATCCGAGCTCGTCGAGCGCGACGAGGATGAGCGGAGCGTGCACGTGTCGGGAGGGGGGAGCACGAGGCGCGCGGATCCCGATGCACCGGCGGCCGCGCTGCCGCTCATGATTCCCTCGCCCGTGGACGATGCCGCAAGCGCGGCGCCGGCTCGCAGTCGATGGCTCAGTGGAGTGATCGCGACCGTGGTCATGCTCGCGCTGACGTTCGCGGGGGCGCTGATCTGGAATTCGCAGCGGCTGCCGGAGCCGCCGATGAGCGACGTGCCGCGGGCGCGAGAGGCCGCGGGTCCGGGCGGTGCGGCAATGGCCGCGCAGCGACGACTGGATTCGCTCGCGGCGGCGGCGGTTGCTGCCTCGAGTGCCAGCGTGGGCGCGCAGCAACGCGATACCGTGTTGCCGATGCCGGCGGGAGTGGGTGCCGGCGCTACGGGCGCGACGACGAGCGTGGCTTCCGCGGCGCCCGTCGCGCCGCCGATTGCGCCGCCGGCGGCGCCACCGGTTGTGCCGGTTGCGCAGCCGGACGCGCACGGGCCGGGCGCGGCGGAGAGTCCGGTTGCAGGGCAGCTGCGCTTCGATTCGCTCGCGGACTCACTGGAGCACAGTCTGCACAACTATCGCGATCGGCGCGTCGACTTCGGGCAGAAGCGACTGTCGTGCACGGAGCTCGCGTACGGATATCGCGCGGCGGATGAGGCGCTCGTCGCGCTGGCGCGTGTTGCACGCGACACGAGATCGCTGGATTCGCAGCGGAAGTCGCGATACAGTCAGCTCAGCGCCGGAATGGATACGGTGAACAACGACTTCGACGAGTCGAGGTGCAAACGTCTGTAGCGGACGTGCACGACGCAGATGAGTCGCGCGCCATCAGGGCCTGGGCCTCTTAGTACAAAAATGTGCATAAAGACGGCGACATTTTTGCACTTCCCCGCATCATGGCCGCTCCAACCGAAGAGTTTCCACGCCGTAAACGCCATGGGGTATTCGGACCGTTCGCCACTCCGTCGACGAGCGAGAATGTGATCGAGTCCGACGGCGAGCGAAATCTGTTGCTGTCGATGTTGCCTGAGACTGCGTACGCGTCGCTCTCCCCGCACCTCGAGCCGGTGTCGCTCACTGCCCGGCAGGTTGCGTGGAGACCCGAGGGTCGCATTCATGCGCTGTACTTTCCGCGCAGCGCGGTGTTCTCGCTTCTGACTCCGATGCAGCGGCATTCGCCGGTCGAGTCGGCGACGATCGGGTACGAGGGCGTGATCGGGGTGCCGGTCATTCTCGGCGTTGGCGCCAGCCATTCCCTCGCGGTGGTGCAGATCGACGGAGAGGCCGCGCGGGTGGATGCCGAGCGCTTTCGCGAGTGGCTCTCGCAGCAGGATGAGGAGACGCGGCTCATCTTCTTCCGCTACGCATACGTACTGCTGGAGCAGACGGCGCAATCGGTGGCGTGCAACCGAAAGCACGCGCTCGAGGAGCGGTGCGCACGATGGCTCCTCGCGACACGAGACCGCGTGTCCGCTGACGAGTTCGCGCTCACGCACGAATTCCTCGCCGCGATGCTCGGCGTTCGGCGCGCGAGTGTGACGGTCGCATTGGGGCTGTTGCAGCAGGAGGGCTGCCTGACCTACTCGCGCGGTCGTCTTCGGGTGCTCGATCCCGTGGGACTCGAGCAAATGTCGTGTGAGTGTTACCGCGTGGTCCGGGCGGAGCAGGAGCGCATCCTGGGCGTACGCCCGACCACGGTACGCCCGGATGCTCATTAGCGTACGGCTTGCGGTACAAGTTGGTACACAAAAAAATGCGCGTAACTTCTTTGTCGGCCGCGACTTGCGCGAGTCTTCCCCGCACGTATCTTCAGGTGGGGCCGCGCAAACATCTGAGGTTGGCTCTCGCTGAACTTCCTCTCGTGCCGCTGAGTCGTTCCGAGCTCCCCAGCGATGCGTTGCGCCCGCCACACGCGTACTCGAGTGGTCCGATGACCCAACCATCCGGCGCTCCATCGTCGAGCGTCGACTCGGCACAGAAGACTCTCTCTGCCTCCTCCATCGGCGCGCTCCGTTCGTGGCTGCAGTTTCAGCGCAGCACTGCCATCTCGGGGCGTCCACTCCGCCGCGATGACTTACGGCGTGCGATGCGTCTCGTGTGCAGCGAGGTTCGACGACGCGACCTTCCAGTCGAACGGCTC
>DATGDQ010000204.1:0-5437 GCA_035310785.1 Gemmatimonadaceae bacterium
GGCGAGTAGCGCTCCGGTTTCTTCGAGAAGTCGGCGATCGTACGCCTGAGCTGTTCGGAAAGCTCCTGCAGATCGCGCTGGAGCGCGTTGTCGCTCACGAAGCGGCCCGCGGCGCCGTCCTCGCGCGAGATGCGAAGACGCACGCTGTCGAGGTCCGCGCGAGTGGACGCGAGCGCTACCCGGAGCCCGCTGTCCGACTTGATTCCCTTGAGTGTGCCCGGCTCGCGCGTGATCCGGAGCAGCGAGTCCGCGCGCGTGATGACGATTCGCGCTCTCGCGGCGAGCGCGTTGTCGGGCGCGAGAAGGGCGAGCATTCCTTTCTTGCCGCCATTGCGCTTCTGATAGTCCGCCAGATGTCTCATGATGAGATGAAGCCCGGACGATCGTTCTCCGAGGCTGCCGAATTGCGTCTGCGTCTTCGAGAGATCGGATCCGATCGCACGGAGGCTGGTCACGATCTGTGGAATATCCTCGCCGGCGGCGGTGAGGTCATACGAGCGCTGTTCGGGGTCGATCACGGATACGCGTGTCAGCGTATCCCCCGCCCGAAGTACGGGCGCGGTGTGCGAGCCGATCCGAAGTGCAACCACCTGCGCGCCGAGGTAGGTGCCACCCGGCTTGAATTCGACGCGCGAGTCCTGGCGGATGTACTGCTGGTACTGACTCAGCACCTCCATCTGGAGCACGGTCTGAACGGCCGAATCGGTCGCGAGCGCGCGGAATCCGACACCTTTGACGACGCCTACTTTCTGTCCCTGCAGCCAGACTTCCGTTCCCTTGAGAATTCCATCGGCCTTGTCGGCGACGATATAGGCGATGTACGTGTCTCCCCGGAGCGAGCCGACGCGCGCGAAGGCGACGACGGCGAAGGCGCCGCCGATCATCGCGACGAGCGCGATGATGCCTCCGGTCAGCTTTCTCCAGGGGGGAGGGCCGGATGCCATGGCTCGTTACGCTCTGTCGCGCTGGAGCAGGGCGATGGGGGTGCGGCGCATGCCGAATACTAGGGGCAAGCCGCGGGCCGCGGGGGTGTGCGGTTCCGTCCCGACTCGCAGATGGTAGCTTGGGGCGTGGCTCGACGACTCGATTTGCTCGCTGATGTCTCGTTCGACGTGCTGGTCGTGGGCGGCGGAATCGTCGGAGCCTGCGTCGCGCGGGATGCGGCGCGCCGGGGCCTGACCGTCGCCCTGCTCGAGCGAGGCGATTTCGGTGTGGGCATCTCCTGGAACAGTCTCAAGATCGTGCACGGCGGGCTCAGATCGTTGCAGACGCTCGATGTGCGCCAGGCGCGCGCGTTCGTGCGCGAACGTCGGGCATGGCTTCGCGTTGCGCCTCATCTCGTGGAGCCGATCTCCTTCGTCGTGCCGACGCGCGACTTCGGTGGTGAATCCGCGCTGCTCATGCGGGCGGCGCTCGCGCTCAACGATGTCGTTTCGCGCGATCGCAACGATGGCGTTCAGCCGTCCCGGCGACTTCCGAGCGGGCGCACGCTCTCCCGAGCGGAGATGCGCAGGCTCGTCCCGGCCCACTTCGACGAGTACTCCGGGGGCGCCCTGTTCCATGACGCCCAGCTCTATTCGGCCGAGCGGCTCGTCTACGCGACGCTGGAAGATGCGGCACACGCGGGTGCGACCATCCTGAATTACGCCGAAGCGGTGGCGCCCCTCCGCGAGGGGGGCGCGCTCGCGGGCGTCGTCGCCGAGGATCGGATCACGGGCGAGCGGTGCGATGTGCGCGGCACGATGATCATCAACGCGGCGGGCGCTGGTGCGTCCAGTGTCGCGAGCCTCCTCACCGGCCGCCCCGATGCGGCGCCGCCCATGACGGGCATCGCGCTGAACCTGATGTTCGGCGGCGACGGGCTCACGACCGGATTCACGCTTCGGGCAAAGATGGACGGCGGCTCGAGGCGACTGTTCGTCGCGCCATGGCGCGGGCGAACGCTCGTGGGAACGGCGCACTACGAATGCGATCGCGCGCCTCGATCGGACGCGGAGCTCGAGCCATATGTCGAGCGCTTCGTACGCGAGCTGTCGCACGCGTGGCCGGAACGCGCCATTACGCGCGACAGCGTGCTGCTGGTACACGCCGGAATGCAGCCCTCACCGCACGGATTCGAGAGCGCCATCGCGCATGGGCCGCCCGAGCACAGGATCGTGGACCACGCCAGCCAAGGAGTGCCCCAGCTGCTCACCGCGATCGGCCCCAAGCTCACGATGGCGCGCGCGATCGCCGAGCAGCTGATCGACGTTGCGACCGTGCGACTCGGCCGCGCAGCCGCGAGGTGCGACACCGCGAACGCGAGGCTCGCCTCGGCGCCCGAAACCGACATTCCGGTCGCGATCTCCGACGCGATTACGAGGCGACGGATCGCGGCGACCGACGACGTGGTTTCGCATCTCGTTCGCTGCTACGGCGGCGGAGCCTCCTTCGATGCGATCGCCGAGGCGGTGCGCCACGAGCCCACGCTGGGCGAGCGCGTCCACCCGGAGTCACCCGTCATCGCCGCACAGCTCTGGTACGCCGCACACCACGAGCGTGCGACGACTGCCGACGACATCATCATGCGCAGAACGGAGCTGGGCGCCACGGCGCGCGTGTCGCCAGAGGTGCGCCTGGCGGCAGAGCGCGCGATCGAGCGTGCGGCTACCGCACGCGCCGGGGGCGGCGCGAATGCTCAGGAGCTGCGCGCGGACTCGCTTCCCGGCACACGCGGCTCGCGGAGCCTGTAGCTCCGCCTGCGCGATGCATTGAAATGCACGATCATCTCGCCGACGAGCCCCAACGCGATCGCCTGCACGCCCAGAGTCGCGAGGAGCACCGCGAGCAGGAGCAGCGGGCGATCGCCGAGGGGTTGGCCGAGCATTCGCTGGACGAGCATCACGATGAGCGCGATGCCCCCGATCCCGGCGAGCACGCTGCCAATGAGCCCGAAGAAGCGCAGCGGCTTCTCCGTGAACCGCAGCAGGAAGTAGAGGCCGAGTACGTCGATCAGGCGCCGGACGTACACTCCGGGGCCGTACACGCGCCGCGGCAGGTCGCTCGGATGTTGCTCGCTCGCGACCTCCACCACGTTGTATCCGTTGTAGATGGCCAGCAGCGGAAGAAATCGTGCGAAGTCGCCGTACAGCGGGATGTCCTGCAGCACATCGCGCCGGGCAGCGCGCACCCCGCAGGCCACATCGTGGAGCTTGCCGTTCGCGAGCCGTCCGGCAGTGAGATGCAGCGCGAGATTCTGAAGCCGGTTCACCTTCGAGTCGAGTCGCGGCCAGCGCCGCGCAACCGCGAGATCGGCGCCGCCCTCGACCGCCGTCAGCAGCTCGCGGAGCGCGGACGGTTGCACCTGCCGATACGCGGGTACGGTGATCACGATGCCTCCGCGCGCGTCGGCGAGCCCCATGCGCAACAGCGCCGTCTCGCCGATGCTGCGAGGCGATTCCATCGTGCGCACCGGCTCGCCTTGCTGCTGCAGCGCCATTAATGGCTGGAGCATTTCGTGGAAGAACGGATGTGCGACGAAGATGAACTCGTAGCTCATTCCGCACGAGGCGAGCACCGCCGCGTACTCGCGATAGAGCGCATCGAGGGGCTCGGGGCGCTCGACCACCGTCACGATCACCGATACGTCCGGGTGCGCCCCCGCGCGCGCGAGCGTTGCCCCCGCGTGCTCGCGCCTGGCCAACTCCGTCATCCGTGCACCTCGCGTGCGCCGAAGCGCTCGAGCTGTTCCTCGGCGCGCACCTTCTGCAGCGCCTCCTCGGCGATCAGCCCGAGCATCGTGAGAAAGACGGCCAGCGCGATGCACAGCAGCGCGCTTCCGGGGAATACGTACGCATTGAGGGGCGAGCCGTCGAGGTTGACGGGGGCCTCTCTGAACGACCAGAGCCACGCGACGAAGAATGCGGTCGCGAACAATCCGGACATGAGCGCGCCCACCCCGAACATCGCCAGCGGGCTTTCGCGGAAGGATGCGATCATCTTGATGGTGAGCAGATCTGCGAGGAGCTTCGCGACGCGCGTCAGCCCGTACTTGCTCACGCCGAACCGGCGCGCGTGATGCCGTACGGGCACCTCGGAGATGCGCGCGTTGGCCGTTGCCGCGGCGAGCGCCGGGAGAAATCGGTGCATGTCGGAGTAGAGATGAAGCTGGTCGAGAAGGTCTCGTCGATAGGCCTTGAGGGAGCAGCCGTTATCGCGAATGCGAACGCCGGTGAGCCAGATGATCATTCGATTCGCGACCCACGACGGGATCTTGCGCGTCACGACCTTGTCCTGACGCCGCATCCGGTATCCGGCGACGAGATCGTATCCTTCCTCGAGCTTCGCCACGAGGAGCGGGATGTCACGAGGATCGTTCTGCAGATCGCCATCCATGGTCACGACGATGTTGCCGCGCGCGCGATCGAATCCTGCCTGCATGGCCTGCGTCTGCCCGTAGTTGCGCGCGAGCTGGAGAAGCACGATGCGCGGATCCGAGGCAGCGATCGCTCCTGCAACCTGGGCGGTGGTGTCGCGGCTGCCATCGTCCACGAGCACGAGCTCCCACGAGTGGTGGCCGGCGAGCGCATCGCGAACGGCATCGATGAGTGGTCCAACGCTCTCCTCCTCGTTGTAGAGCGGAACGACGATCGAGAGGTCGGGGACAGCGAAGGGCGGCATGCCAGGTGGTTTGGGGTTGGGTCGGGACTCAAGAGAGACGAATGTGTACCCTCGCCGCTACATCGGCAGTCTATTCACGCGGGCGCGTTCGAATGAGCCATGTCCGTTGCCATTCAGGAGATACGCGCGGTTCGGAGCGCGCCGTACAGACCTTCACGGGTGTTCATGTTCACTATTCGGCCCTCATGGCTCTCGCTGGCTTCCGCCATGATATCGCCATGATGCCCGGCCGACTGTGATGCGAATCCTGCTCATCGCTCCCCAGCCGTTCTTCGCACAGCGCGGCACGCCCATGAACGTGCGCCAGATGATTCAGACGTTGAGCGAGGCCGGGCACGACGTGCATCTCGCAACCTACCCGATGGGCGAGCCCGTTCAGATGCCGGGGCTCACGATTCATCGTGCACTGCCGATACCTGGTTTGCACACCGTGCCCATCGGATTCTCATGGAGAAAGATCGCGCTCGACGTCATGCTCGCGCTCCGGGTGTGGACACTCCTTGCGAGTCGTCGCTTCGATGTCGTGCATGCGGTCGAGGAGTCGGTGTTCATTGCGCTTCCGGTCGCGAGCATGCGCGGAATTCCCGTGATCTACGATCTCGACTCGTGGATGTCCGACCAGCTCGCGTACTCCGGGCGGCTCGGAAGCCCAGCGATCCAGCGCCTGCTTCGACGCATGGAGCGCGCAGCGCTGTTGAGATCCCGGCTCGCGATCACCGTGAGTGCGTCGCTCTCGGAGGCCGTGCGCGCGATGGCGCCCGGACTTCCGGTGGCGCAG
>DATGDQ010000205.1:0-2902 GCA_035310785.1 Gemmatimonadaceae bacterium
AACGCGGCACATTCGCGATGCCGCGCGATGTCCGTTTTGCTCCCTTTTGCTGTCTCGCAAAAAACGACGTTCAGGGCCAATGCACTAAATCGCTGCGCGATAGCTCGCTGAGGCGGGCTGCTTGTCTGCGGGTACGGTCACCAGGTTAGAGATCATCGATAGCGTGCTGGGTGTCCTGTCTTGAGGATCGAGGTGTCGTCAACCTCATCCAAGACGGGAGTTTGCTATGAACACCGATGCCATCAGCCCGCTGCGTCAGCGCATGATCGAGGACATGAACGCTCGCAAGCTCTGTGCGGGCACGCTGAAGGGCCACATCCGCAGTTGCAGGCGGTTCGCCGCATTTCTGAGGCGTTCTCCTGATACGGCTACGGCCGAGGACATCCGTCTGTTCCAGTTGCACCTGGCTGAGACGGGCTTAAGTATCTGCAATCGCAACCGCATCATGACCGGGCTGCGGTTCTTGTTTCGCGTCACGCTACGGCGACTGGATTTGGCCGCCGCGATCTATCACATCCGTGAGCCGCAGAAGATCCCGCTGGTGATGAGCCCGGATGAGACGCGGCGCCTGCTGGCCGTTGCCACGAGCCTCAAGGCCCGTGTGCTGCTCAGTCTCAGCTATGGCTGCGGCCTGCGTGGCGGCGAAGTGATTCGGCTGAAGGTCAAGCATATCGACCCCGCGCAGAAGATCATTCGCATCGAGCAGTCCAAGGGCCGCAAGGATCGCAATGTTATGCTGTCGGCGCAGACGCTCGATCTGTTGCGGCAATGGTGGAAGGTGCGCCGGGGTTTCGATGACACAACGCCCCTTCAGGAACGTTGGCTGTTTCCTGGCCGTAAGCCCGGCACGCCGATGACCCCCCGCCAGTTGCGTCGCCTGTTCCACGAGGCGGCTAATGAAGCCGGGATCAAGAAGAGCGTGACGCTGCACGCGCTGCGCCACAGCTTCGCGACCCATCTGCTGGAGCGCGGCACCGATATCAGAATCATCCAGGCGCTGCTGGGCCACGATAAATTGGACACCACGGCGCGCTACACCCGCGTCGCCACCGGCATGATCGCCGGCATCGAGAGCCCACTCGATCTGCTGTCGCAACCGCGCAAGAGGCCCAGGAAGAACAGCAAGGATCAGCCGTCGGCGTAACCGCCGGCGGTCATGTCCCGTCCAGCGCTGGAGGTCGCGGATATCTTCCGCGACCACGGGGCGGCGTGGCGGCGCGCCAACGCCGGACACGTCAGCCTTGGCCAGATGAAGGTCATG
This sequence comes from Gemmatimonadaceae bacterium, assembly GCA_035310785.1. Taxonomy (GTDB): domain Bacteria; phylum Gemmatimonadota; class Gemmatimonadetes; order Gemmatimonadales; family Gemmatimonadaceae; genus FEN-1250. The sequence goes on from DATGDQ010000205.1 coordinate 1,262, forward strand.
AGTGCGCTCGAGCGCTGTCGCACCGCGGCGCTCGGCGGCCATGTGGCGCGTTGCGAGAACGACAAGTGCGCTCACACCATCATCGCCTACAATAGCTGCCGCAACCGGCACTGCCCGAAGTGTCAGGGCGCTGCCGCACGCGAGTGGCTGGCCGAGCGCGAGGCCGAGCTGCTACCGGTGCCATACTTTCATGTGGTGTACACGCTGCCAGCGGCAATCGCCGACATCGCCTATCAAAACAAGGCGGTGATCTACGACCTGCTGTTCAAAGCCTCGGCCGAGACCACGGTCACGATCGCCGCTGATCCCAAGCATCTCGGCGCTCGCATTGGCTTCATGTCGGTGCTGCACACCTGGGGCTCGGCGCTCACCCACCACCCGCATGTGCACATGGTCGTGCCGGGTGGCGGCCTGTCGCCGGATGGATCGAAGTGGATCGCGTGCCGACCGCGCTATTTTTTGACCGTGGAGGTTCTCTCGGCGTTGTTCCGCCGGCTGTTTCTGCAGATGCTGGTCGCCGCGCACCACGCCGGTCACCTGCAGTTCTTCAGCGACCATCTACGGCTCGCCGACAAGGCTGCGTTCAAGGCCTATCTGAGGCCACTGCGCGAGATCGATTGGGTGGTCTACGCCAAGGAGCCGTTCGCCGGGCCCAAGCAAGTGCTGCGCTACTTGTCGCGCTACACCCACCGCATCGCGATCTCCAATCGTCGGCTGCTGTCCGCCGACCACAACGGCGTCACCTTCAAATACAAGGACTATCGGATCGAAGGGCCAGCCCGCTACAAGACGATGACGTTGACCACCGACGAGTTTATCCGGCGCTTCCTGATCCACGTGCTGCCAAAGGGCTTCCATCGCATCCGACATTATGGGCTGCTCGGTAACACCAACCGAGCCGAAAACATCGAGCACGCACGCCAGCTGCTCGCCGTGCCGTCTCGCCCAAAACAACCCGAGACGCCCAAAGCAACGATCGACGAACCCCACGTGCTGCCGCATCCATGTCCGTGCTGCGGTGGCCGTATGATCGTCATCGAGACCTTCGCGCGTGGCTGTCAGCCGAAGCACCGCCCCACGCCCGCTCCAGCACCAATCAGAATCGACACCTCATGATGCCGTCACCGCCGATCGACCACAGCTACGACACTTGCCATCCCCGCTGGCTCGCCACCGGCCACGACCAAGTTCGCATCCGTGCCCTGGATGGGCCCGTAATGGTCCCGCAAATCCCGTCATGCAACGTGACGACCACGTGCTCACCCCAATGCGATCATCCTCGGTCTGCACCAAACCAACCACCGCAGCCGCTTCTGTTCGACCTCTTCAAGCCCAGCCCCGCGGCTAAATCCCCATAGCGCACGCCGCACCGCCGCTGAACTACCGACCGCGATTTCCTGCCTTGGCGCTTTTCCGACGCCGGCCGCCCAAGCGCGTCGATAGCTCCGTCATTGCCGGCGTCCGAAAACCTGCACAAAAGCAGCACCCTAGCCAGCCGCGCCATGTCTCCTTCCGCCGGCTGCGGACATTGGACCGCGCGAGCATCCGTTGGTCAAGCCGTCTAACTCTGCTTAGTGCGAAAGCACATGAGAGGCAAAGGAATTGGCTCTCCGGCGATGGCTAAACCACCCAACAAGCGGC
>DATGDQ010000206.1:0-2922 GCA_035310785.1 Gemmatimonadaceae bacterium
ACGCGGCCAGCGTGCCCGCCAGGATGACCAGCGACGCGCGCGGCACCGCGGCGATTCCCTTCGAGGTCAGCATCAGCGTCAGCATCATCATCAACTGTTGACCCAGCGAAAGTTCCACGCCCGCCGCCTGTGCCACGAAGACCGAGGCGACCGCCAGATAAAGCGTGCTGCCGTCGAGGTTGAACGAATAGCCGGTAGGCAGGACGAATGCGACGATGCGGCGCGGAACCCCGAACTGCTCCATCGCCTCGAACGCGCGCGGCAGCGCCGCCTCGGACGATGCCGTCGAGAACGCGATGAGCCAGGGCTCCTTCACCGCCCGCCAGAACCGCCCCAAAGGAATGCGTGCGAGGAGCGCCACCGGCACGAGCACCGCGAGCACGAAGACGATCAACGCCACGTAGAGCGTAATGATCAGAAGGCCGAGATGCTTGAGCACGCCGAGCCCACTCGTGCCGACCGTCACCGCGATCGCCGCGCCGATGCCGAATGGCGCGAACTTCATCACGAGATCGGTAAGCTTGAACATGATCTCGGAGAGGCTCTCGCAGAAACCGAGCATCGTCGCCTTCTGGTTCTTGCTCGTGCGCGCCAACGCGACGCCGAAGAGCACCGAGAAGAACACGATCTGCAACACCTCGTTGTTGGCCGCGGCCTCGAAAAAGCTTTGCGGCACGACGTGCTCGAGCACGCCCGTGAGCGTCACGTGCTTCGCCGCGAGATCGGTGCCCACGCTCGCCGATGCATTCGCGATGTTCACCCCCTGCCCCGGCCTGATGAGGTTCACGGCAGCCAGACCGATCATCAGCGCGAGTGTCGTCACGATCTCGAAGTACACGATCGAGCGAAGCGCGAGCTTCCCCACGCGCTTCATGTCGTCGCCATGCCCCGCAATACCCACCACCAGTGTCGAGAAGATCAGCGGCACGATCAGGAGCTTGATCATCCGCAGGAAGATCGTCGACAAGACCTTGAGCGAGGCTGCCTGGAATACTGGCGTCGGTTGACCGGGCACGGCATCTGGAAATGCCGCACCGACGATCACGCCGATCACCATCGAGATGAAGATCCAGTGGGTCAGCGACAGACGGCGAAGGACGCTGCCGCGCGGACGTGCCGCGCTACTCACTCGAGACTGGCGGCTTGCCGCTGCGCAGCGTGGAGTGCCGGTAGCCGTAGAGGAAATACAGCGTCAGACCGATGATCAACCACCAGCCGAAGCGCACCCACGCCCGGTGCGGCAGTCCCCACATCACGAAGAAGCACAGCGCGGCTCCGACAGGCGCCACGAAGTAGAGAAACGGGACGCGAAATGGCCGAGGGCGCGTCGGATCGGTGAAGCGCAGCACCACCACTCCCCCGCACACCAGCACGAAGGCGAACAGCGTTCCGATGTTGGTGAGATCGTACGTCTCGTTCGCATCGCCGATGAGCGACCACGTCGCCACGAAGATACCGGTGATGATCGTCGTGATGTATGGCGTCCGATACTTGCCATGCACCTTGGCCGCGAATTTCGGCAGCAGCCCATCGCGCGCCATGGCAAAGAAGATGCGCGGCTGCCCGTACTGGAAGACGAGCAGCACCGCGGACATCGAGAACACGGCGCCGAGAGCCACCAGCCATCCCACCCGCGTCATGCCGACCGATGTGAGCGCGAACGACAGCGGGTCTGCCGTACTGCCCAGCGTGGACGAAGGCACCATGCCGGTGAGAACGAAGCCGACGACGATGTAGATCAGCGTGCAGATGGCCAGCCCACCGAGAATTCCGATCGGAAGGTTCCGCTGCGGATTCTTCGTCTCCTCGGCTGCCGTCGAGATCGCATCGAAGCCGATGTAGGCGAAGAACACGATCGCAGCGCCGTGGTGAATTCCCGTGAAGCCGTTCGGCGCGAACGGGTGATAGTTCGCCGGGTTGATGTGCTGGAGGCCTACGACGATGAACAGCGTGAGCGCGAGCAGCTTCACTCCCACCATGATGTTGTTCGCGCGCGAGCTCTCTCGGACGCCGAGCACCAGCAGCCAGGTGATGGCCAGCACGATCCCGCACGCTGGCAGATTGATCAAGACGGGAAAGCCAAACAGATGCGGCGCCGTCTGCAACAGGCCGTGGACCTTCGGATCGCTGCTCAGCAGCGCGGTGCGATACCCGGTTGCCATCCAGGTCGGGATGACCAATCCCATCCCGGCGAGCAGCGTCTTGAAATAGTCCGACCAGGAGATCGCGACCGCGACGTTGCCCACGGCATACTCGAGAATCAGATCCCATCCGATGATCCAGGCCACGAACTCGCCGAGCGTCGCGTAGGAGTAGGCGTACGCGCTCCCTGCCTGCGGAATCATCGCCGCAAGCTCGGCGTAACACAGGCCTGCGAGTGCGCACGCGGCGCCGAGGAGGAGAAAAGAGACGACGAGCGCCGGGCCTGCGCCGCTCCGAATGATGTGGCCCGCTGCATCGACCTCTCCGGCGGCCGCCGATCCGATCGCGCCGAAGATCCCGGCGCCGATCACCGCGCCGATCGCGAGCATGATCAGGTCACCCGCCCCGAGCATGCGGCGGAGAGCGTTCGGGTTGTCCGCCTCCGCCATCAGGTCGGCGATCGGCTTGCGGCTGAACAGAGATGGCATGAAGCGCCCAGGCAGGAGAGAGAAGCAGACCGTGGAGCGCGACGCGCGACTGCGCGCCGCGCTCACACGGGAATGACTACGACGCCGACTCGATGCGCATGCCGTAGAACGAACGGTACACGAAGACCGCGGAGATGATGAAGAAGATCAGCGCCAGCGCGTGCGTCAGGCCGGTGTTTCCGCGCTGGGCTGTGAGCGACACGGCGAGCTCCACGGCGAGCAGCCCGAAGAGCGTCGTGAACTTGATGATCGGATTGAGCGCGACCGACGACGTGTCCTTGAACGGATCGCC
>DATGDQ010000207.1:0-4509 GCA_035310785.1 Gemmatimonadaceae bacterium
CCGAGCGAGTCCATGCTCGGCATGAAGAACCCCACGGTGACGACGCCCTCCGGAAGGCTGTCCATGTCGAAGCGATACATGCCGTTCGAATCGGTGACCGCCTGGCGCGTGGAGCCCGCGATGATCACCGTCGCGCCGCGGACCGGCTCGTCGTGCAGGCTGTCGTACACGATTCCGGAGAGCGTCGGATGACCCTCCGGCGCTGTGGCTCGCTGCGGCAGATTCGTGGGACGCGTTGGCGTGGCGGTCGTGTCGGCCACCGGCTTCCCGATCCGATGGATGACCTGCGCCGCCGCTGGTGATGCGAAGGCCGAGGCCAGCGAGATCGCGAGCGAGGAGAGGACGAGTGTAACGAGTGAGCGCATGCGCGTTGAAATGGGAAAGTCTCGCGGCGAGGCTGTCCGTCGCGAGGTCAAGTTAAAACGAATCCGATCTCCCGTTCGTTGTCGAGGGGTGCGGCGCACGCGACCCCGCCCCTAGCGTACCCGTCGGCCATGCAATCGTTCGCCCTTGTGTATCGTCGCTCGCGGTCGTTGCCCGCCGATACCCATTGGGGCAGATTTCCGAATGATCAAGCTCCAGGACGTCTACAAGTCCTTCGGGGACAAGAAGGTGCTCCAGGGCTTCTCCCTGGACGTCACGGAAGGCGAGACGATGGTCATCATCGGCTACTCCGGAACGGGCAAGTCGGTGGCCATCAAGCACATCGTCGGCCTGCTCATGCCGGATTCCGGCACGGTGTTCGTGGATGGCAAGGAGGTTCCGAAGCTGCCCAGGCGCGAGCTCTACGCCCTGCGTGCGCGCATAGGCTACGTCTTCCAGTTCGCCGCGCTCTTCGATTCGCTGAGCATCGGCGACAACGTTGCCATGGGGCTCCGAAAGCTCGAGATGAAGCCGAACGATATCCGCGAGCGCGTGAGCGAGGCGCTCAAGCTCGTCGATCTTCCCGATACCGAGAATCGGTTTCCCGCAGAGCTCTCGGGCGGCATGCGCAAGCGCGTCGGGATCGCGCGCGCAATCGCACTGCGGCCCAAGTACATCCTCTATGATGAGCCCACTACCGGACTGGACCCGGTCACGAGCGCGGTGATCGACGAGCTCATGCTTCGGATGCGCAAGCAGCTCGGCGTGACGGCAGTCGTGATCACGCACGACATGCGGAGCGCGTACACGGTGGGCAATCGCATCGCGATGCTGTACGATGGGCGCGTGCGGCAGGTGGGCACGGTCGATGAGATCAAGAATACGAAGGATCCGGTCGTTCGGCAGTTCATCGAGGGACGCGCGACGCTCAACGAGGTCGAGATGTCGGGCGTCCCCGCGACCGCGCGCGGATAGGGGCGTGACGCGCACCCGCGCCAGCCGCGAGGTATCTGCCGGAGGAGTCGTCTATCGCATGGATGGCAGCCGCCCGCTCTTTCTGCTCATCAGGGACAGCTACCGCAACTGGGGATTCCCGAAGGGACATCTCGAGAAGCGTGAGATGCCGGAAGCCGCCGCGCTGCGTGAGGTGGCCGAGGAGACGGGGCTTTCCGATCTCGCGGTGCGCGGCGAGCTCGCGACGATCGACTGGCACTTTCGCTTTCGCGGTAAGCTGATCCACAAGATCTGCCACTTCTTCCTGATGGAATCGGAGAATGGCATTACGAGCCCGCAGCGCGAAGAAGGGATCACGGCGTGCAAGTGGGTGCCGATCGACGAGGCGCTCGCACTGATCTCGTATGCGAATGCGCGCGAGGTGCTGCAGCGGGCGGCGGAAATGGTGGGCGGCGCGCCGGCCGCGCACTGATGCCCTCTCGCACCGCGCCCTCGCGCGCTCGCGCCACTCGTACCAACGGCCGCGCGCCGGCCTCTCGGTCCATCGTCGTGGCCTACGCGCCCCGCGAGCATACGCGCGCGCGCATCCGGTCGGCACTCGTGCGCGTGCACCGGCGCGGCGTGCTCGCGCGTACCGAGCGCGACTTCGCGATCGCCTTTCGCACGCAGTTCGTGAACACCGCGCTCGTCGAGATCACCGCGGACGATGACGGTCATGGCGCTGCGGAGCTCGCGCGCGAGTATCCGAGCGTCCCGTTCCTCGGACTCACTCCCTTTCGCCCGGTGGACGCACCCGCGATCGCGCGCTGTGCGGAGCTCGATTTCGCCGACGTCCTCGCGGATGGTGCCGATGACGGCGTGCTCGGTTACGCCCTGCTCGCGCACGGGTTCTCGACCCGCTTTGCCGCCGCACTGCACACGCCTCCCGAGCCGCTCGCGCTCTCGTCGCCGCTGCAGCTCGCGGCATGGCGCGCGATCGTCGCGCACGCCGGCCAGCCCGTCGGCTCGCTCGAGATCGCGCGCGCGCTTGGCGTCACGCGCGAGCATCTGAGCCGAAGCTTCTCGGCGGGCGGTGCCCCCACGCTCAAGCGCGCGATGGACTTCGTGCGCCTGCTCGCCGCTGGCGAGCTGGCGAAGAATCCGGGATACGACGTGCGCGCGGTCGCTCGCCTGACGGGCTTCGGATCCGCGGGGAAGTTATCGCTGGTCGTGAGGCGTCTGGTGCGCGCACCCGCGAGCGCGCTCTCGGCGCTCCGCTCGACGGACCTGCTCGAACGCTTCCTGCGCGGCTAGCGGCAACCTGCCCGGTGGTATATATGGGCAGTTCGACTATTGCCCGACTGGGGAGCTTGTGATAAATTTCACAAGCTCCACCGCGCCCTTCTCGACCTCTCAGCCCGCTGCCGACATGGCCTCCGAAACCACGCTCCGCCCCGCCGAAATCAAGGACATCCTCCTCCGCGAGATCGAAGCGGCGGACCTCCACGAGCTCGACGTCGAAGATGTCGGCACCCTCCTCGAGGTCAAGGATGGCATCGCCCGCATCTATGGATTGAACAAGGCGATGGCCGGGGAGATGCTCGAGTGCACCGCGGCCGAAACGGGCAACAAGATCACCGCCCTCGCGCTCAACCTCGAGGAAGACAACATCGGAGCCGTCATCCTCGGCGACTGGCTCGAGCTCAAGGAAGGCGACGAGGTGCGACGCACGCGCCGCGTGCTCGAAGTCCCCGTCGGCCCCGAGATGCTCGGACGCGTCGTCGACGCGCTCGGCAATCCCATCGACGGCCTCGGTCCGATCACCGCCAAGCTGTCACGCAAGGTCGAGTCGGAGGCGCCGGGTATCATTACTCGCCAGCCCGTGAAGGAGCCGCTCCAGACGGGACTCAAGGCCATCGATGCCATGATCCCGATCGGGCGCGGGCAGCGCGAGCTGATCATCGGCGACCGCGGCATCGGCAAGACGGCGATCGCGATCGACACCATCATCAATCAGAAGGGCACCGGCGTTCTCTGCATCTACGTCGCGATCGGACAGAAGAAGTCCACCGTCGCGTCCACGGTCGAGAAGCTGCGTCAGACCGGCGCGCTCGAGTACACGATCGTCGTCGTCGCCGCCGCGTCCGACCCCGCCCCGATGCAATACATCGCGCCGTACTCCGGATGCGCGATGGCCGAGTACTTCATGTACAACGAGGGCAAGGCGACGCTCTGCGTCTACGACGATCTCTCCAAGCAGGCCGCCGCGTATCGCTCGATCTCGCTCGTGCTGCGTCGCCCGCCGGGGCGCGAGGCGTATCCGGGTGACGTCTTCTATCTCCACTCACGACTGCTGGAGCGCGCCGCGAAGCTGAGCGAAGACCAGTCGATCGTGGACAACAAGACGATCTTCAAGGCGGGAGGATCGCTCACCGCGCTCCCGATCATCGAGACACAGGCCGGCGACGTCTCCGCGTACATCCCGACGAACGTCATCTCGATCACCGACGGCCAGATCTTCCTCGAGGCCGATCTGTTCAACGCCGGCACGCGCCCCGCGATCAACGCCGGTATTTCCGTCTCACGCGTGGGCGGATCTGCGCAGATCAAGGCGATGCGCACCGTCGCCGGCCGTCTCCGCCTCGATCTCGCCCAGTATCGCGAGCTCGAAGCGTTCGCGGCGTTCGCGTCGGACCTCGACAAGACGACCAAGGCGCAGCTCGAGCGCGGCGCGCGCACGGTCGAGGTGCTCAAGCAGCCGCAATACCAGCCGATGCCGGTCGAGCAGCAGGTCATGATCATCTACGCCGTCTCCAACGGCTTTCTCGACGACATCGAGGTCGCGCGCATCCGCGAGTGGGAACGCGATTTTCTCGCCTTCATGACGGCGAGCTATGCGCAGGTCGGGCTCGCAATTCGCGACCAGAAGGTGCTGTCGAAGGAGGTCGAGGAGGATCTCAAGCGCGGGATCGCGGCCTTCAAGGGCACGCAGGCCGGCGCGCCGACGCCCGCGCCCGCCGCCGCGGCGAAGTAACTCGCACCCCACCGGCTGACTCATGGCGCAGGGACGCGAGCTCAAAGGACGGATCAAGTCCATCGAAGGGACGCGCAAGATCACGCGGTCCATGGAGATGGTCGCCACCTCGAAGCTGAAGCGGGCGCAGGATCGTGTCGTTGCCGCGCGCCCATATGCGCAGGCGCTCGAGCGCGTGA
>DATGDQ010000208.1:0-2595 GCA_035310785.1 Gemmatimonadaceae bacterium
ATGCCCGGGATCCACGGCGAGCGGCGTGAGCACCGGATAGACCTGCTTCTCGAAGTAGTCATCGAGGCGCACCCACTCTTCCGCCGTGAGCTCCTCCAGCGGTACGAGGCGCACGCCGCGATCGGCGAGCTCGGGGAGAAGCTGCTCGTGCACGAGGCGCTGCTGCTGTGCGAGAAGCTCGCGCACGCGTGAGGAGATCGCGTCGAGCTGTTCCTGCGGCGAGAGCCCGTCGGGCGCAGTGACCGTCACGTTCGCGGCGAGCTGCCGGCGCAGTCCCGCGACGCGCACCATATAGAACTCGTCGAGGTTCGTACTGAAGATCGCGGCGAACTTCAGTCGCTCCAGCAGCGGATTGCGCGCGTCGAATGCCTCGTGCAGCACCCGCGAATTGAACTCGAGCCAGCTGAGCTCGCGATTGATGTACAGCTGCGGCGTTAGTGTCGGCGCCTGTGTTGGAGGGGGAGAGAGCGCGATGTCGGACATCTCTGCGGAAAGCGTCAGGTCGGACATTCGTGAGTGCCGAAAGCAAACCGCCCGCGCGCACGCGCGGACGGCGAGTGTACATCACTTCCCTAGCATACCTATCCTACTTCACTGAAAGTTGTCACGAAAAGGTCACGGGCGATCCGTTACAACGGATTCGCTCTTCGTTCGCCCCCGATTAGAGCGGGTGAACGGCGTGGAGCACCATCCAGCACACTGCGGCGACGGCCGCCGCGGCGGGTATCGTCAGCACCCACGCCCACACGATTCGAGTGGCCACGCCCCAGCGCACGGCCGACAGACGCGTCGTTGCGCCCACCCCGACGATGGCACCTGTAATGGCGTGCGTGGTGCTCACCGGAATTCCGAGCGTCGTCGCGAAGAGGATGCTCAATGCGCCCCCCGTTTCGGCGCAGAATCCTCCAACGGGCCTGAGTCTCGTGATGCGATTCCCCATCGTGTGCACGATGCGCCATCCGCCCATCAGCGTGCCGAGCGAGATCGCCGTGTACGCGCCCATCTCCACCCACGGCGGAATCGTCTTTCCGTTCTCGAGATAGAGATGGTGCATCCATCCCGTCTGCCCCGCGAACACACTCTTGCTCGCCACCAGCAGCCCGACGATGATGCCCATCGTCTTCTGCGCATCGTTGGCGCCGTGCGACAGCGAGAAGAGCGCCGAGCTCACGAGCTGCGCACCGCGAAAGAATCTGTCGACGCGGGCGGGCGGCACCTTCTGAAAGATCCAGTACACCGCCGTCATGAGCGTGAACCCGAGCGCCGCCCCGATCACGGGGGAGAGCACGATGAAGAGCAGTGTCGTCGGCCACTTGCCATTCGCGAGCACGAGCCCGCCCAATCCCGCCTTCGCGACTGCCGCACCCGCATACGCGCCGATGAGCGCGTGCGAGGAGCTCGAGGGCAGCCCCACGCTCCACGTGACGATGTTCCATGCGATCGCGCCGAGCAGCCCCGCAAGGATGACGTTCGGATCGACGATCGCGGGCGGGACGAATCCCGTGAACACCGCCTTGGCGACAGCTGTCCCAACAATGAAGGCGGCGGCGAAGTTGAAGAACGCCGCCCACACCACGGCCTGCAGGGGCCGCAGCACGCGGGTCCCGACCACCGTAGCGATCGAGTTCGCCGAATCGTGAAAGCCGTTGCTGAAGTCGAACAGGAACGCGACCGCGACGATCGCGATGATGTAGTTGACCACGAGCTACGCGTGCTTCAGCGCGATGCTCTCGAGCACGTTCGCCACGTCCTCGCACTGGTCGAGCGCGCGCTCAAGCGTGTCGTACAGCTCCTTCCATTTGATGACTTCGAGCGGATCCGGCTCCCCGGAAAAAAGGGCGCCCACGGCTTGGTGATACAGCGCGTCGCCCTCCTCCTCCTTCAGCTTGATCTCGCGTCCGCGCATGACCACGTGTTTCGAGTCGCGCATGTTCATCACCGCGCTCTCGATCGAGCGCGTCGCCTCGAGCAGGACGTCGCACAAGCGCTTCGCGGGCTCCTTGATCTCGGTGATGTGGAACATCGCCGCTCGACGTGCCGTCCCGTCGATGAGGTCCACGACGTTGTCGAGCTGCGATACCAGGAGGTGGATGTCCTCGCGATCGATCGGAGTCACGAACGACTTGTCGATGCGACTGATCACGTCGCGCGTGATGTCGTCCGCCTGATGTTCCACCTCCTTGATCTCGGCCGCGAAGCGCTCGAGATGCATGGGATCGGCGAACAGGTTGTGGAGGAGCGTGGCCGAGGTCGTGGCGTGCTTCGCGAGCTCGGAGAACATCTCGAAGAACGCGGTGTCACGTGGAATGAGCCGCACAGCTATCGATCACTCGAAACGGGGAGGGTGTCGCTACACGAACGTGAGTGAAGCTACGGGGCTTCGGGCGCGGTCGCAAAGGGGCCAGGCGGGTGGCGAACGATCAGGGAGTGTTTAGGGCGTACTGCAACTGCTGGACACGAATGACACGAATCGAACCGATACACGCCCGAAGCACCGGTGAGCGGTCAACGGAAGATTCGATTCGTTTTCTTGGTGTCGTTTCGTGTACGGCAGTTCGCACCTGGACCACTCACCTACACCCTCGCAAAACTCGC
>DATGDQ010000209.1:0-1516 GCA_035310785.1 Gemmatimonadaceae bacterium
ACCGAGCGAGCGGCTCGCGCGGAGGCCGCTGGCGTGCGCATGCAGCTCGGAGCACTGCGGGCGCAGCTGCATCCGCATTTTCTTTTCAACGCGCTCCACACGGTAGTCCAACTGATTCCGATCGACCCGCGTCGCGCTGCCGACGCGGCCGAGCAGGTGGCGGCGCTGCTGCGCACGGCGCTCCAGGAGAATCGCGATCTCATCTCGCTCGGAGATGAGTGGGCGTTCGTGTGGAAGTACCTCGAGCTCGAGCGCATACGATTCGGCGACCGCCTGCGTGTGCGCGCGAACATCGCCCCGTCGCTGCTACGATCTCGCGTTCCATCCTTTGCCCTGCAGACTCTCGTCGAAAATGCCGTGCGACACGGAGCAGCTCCCCGCATGGAGGCAACCGACATCACGATCTCGGCCGCGGCGGGCGAACGCACACTTTCTTTGCGTGTGCACGACACCGGCCAGGGACTGGCGACGCGGCAGGAGCGCGGGAACGAGGCCTCCGATGGTACGGGGCTGGCCCGGCTGCGCGAACGCCTGACGGCGCTGTACGGAGATGCGTCGAGCCTCACGCTGGCGCCTGCCGCCGACGGCGGGTGCGAGGCTTCACTCGTCATTCCGCGCAGCGAAGAGGAGTGACGTGAAGGTCACGACGTTGATCGTCGACGATGAGCCGGTTGCACGTGCCGGGCTTCGCGAAATGCTCCGCGCCATCGAATGGGTAGAGGTCATCGGAGAGGCCGCGAATGGGCCCGCCGCCGTGGAGAGCATCGATCGTCTGAAGCCCGAGCTCGTGCTCCTGGACGTGCAGATGCCTGGAATGCTCGGAACCGATGTGCTGGCGCGCATCGCGCATCAGCCTTACGTCGTCTTCACCACCGCGTACGTGGAGCACGCAGTCGACGCGTTCGAGCTCGGCGCAATCGACTACATTCTCAAACCCTTCGGCCCTCAGCGACTCGGAATCGCGATGGAGCGCGTGCGCGCCGCACTCGGAGAGCCCGCTTCGCACTCCGCACTCGAGCGGCTCGGCGTGGCACTCGGGCACGGCCCGATCAGCCGTCTGTTCGTTCGTTCAGGAGGAGCGCTCGTGCCGCTTTCGGTGGATCGCGTCGCATGGTTTGCGGCCGATGGCGATTACGTCGTTGCACACGCGGACCGCTCCCGGCATCTGCTGCACCTCTCGCTGGCCCGCCTCGAGCAGCGGCTGGACGCGAAGCGATTCCTGCGCATTCACCGAGCCCACGTGGTCAATCTCGACTTCGTGCGCGCATTTCGGCGCGATGCGCGCGGACATCTCGTCGCGGAGATGCGCGACGGCGCACGGCTCCCGGTGAGCCGGTCACGGGCGCAGCAGCTGCGGCATCTGGCGGTCTGAACCGACCACGCGAGAATGAAAACTGCGGAAGCACCTCGTCACCACCACACGCGACGGCGATGCAATGCAACTGCTCATCATCAGACACGGGATCGCCGCGGACAAGTTCGAATTCGCGCGGACGGGGCGCGATGACACGGAGCG
>DATGDQ010000210.1:0-3643 GCA_035310785.1 Gemmatimonadaceae bacterium
TGGTTCAGTCGCAGTGCTCCGGCAGAAGCGAGCATTCAGGTGTCGGTGGATCGCGGCTCGGCGGTGGTGAGCATCGATGGCATCCCGCGCGGGCTCGCACCGCTCACGATCTCGGTGAGTCCCGGCCACCACACGGTGTCGGTGAGCGGCGCCCTCGACTACGAGGCCTCGACGAGGGAGATCGACTCCCAGTCGGGACAAACCCTCAGCCTTTCGTTCCGCAGCGCGACGAAGCGGTAGCTGAGCGGTCGCGCGACAGCGCCTCGAGTACCAACTCGTCCCCCACTCGCCCACACCACGCCCGCACCGACTCTCCGTGCTCGTGGCCATCCTCGTACGCGCGATAGAGTCGCTCGAGCGCGTCCGCCACATCGTCTGCGGGAGCGCGAAATCCAACGCGATGCGCGACGCCACTCGCACGGCCGAGCCCTCCACCCACGAAGAAGTCGAAGCCCTCGACCTGGCTGTCGCCCTCCTTGAGCAGAATCCCCTGCAGACCGACGTCGGCGATCCAGTGCTGCCCGCACGAATTCGGGCAGCCGCTCACGTTGAGCTTCATCGAGTGGGTAAAGCCGGGAAGACGTTCCTCCAGCTCGCGCGCGAGGCGAATGCTGAACAGCTTCGTTTCCGTGATCGCGAGCTTGCAGTACTCGGATCCCGTGCACGCCAGCGTTCCCCGCTGAAACGGCGAGCCCGTGAGTGGCACGCCGAGCTCCGCCGCCTCCGCCACGAAGGCGTCGATGCTCGCCGAAGGGATATTGGGCACGAGAACGTTCTGCATCACGGTGAGGCGCAGCAGCCCGTCCGCGTATCTGTTCGCGAGATGCGCGATCTGCCGCAGCTGTTCGGGCGTGATCCGGCCGGACACCACTGAGAAGCCGGCATAGTGCATTCCGGGCTGCTTCTGTGGATGTACGCCCACATGGTCGCGATGCGCGCCTTCCGGCGGAATCTCCTCCACTGCCGCGGCGAGCGTGTAGCCGATCCGCTTCTCCACCTCCGTCAGAAACGACTCGGCCGTCCATCCGTGGTTGATGAACAGATACTTCATTCGCGCCTTCGCGCGATTCACTCGCAGCTCGTCCGAATCGCGAAAGATTCCCGCGATCGCATTGATGACGGCGGGGAGCTGCGCTGGAAGGACGAACGCGGGAAGCAGCAGCGCGAGGTGTGGACGCGTCGACAGGCCGCCGCCTACGCGAACGTGAAATCCGACCGTGCCGTCGGTGCTCCGCACTGCGGTGGCGCCGATGTCGTTGATCTCCGGATAGGTGCACCAGTGCGCACAGCCGGAGATCGTGATCTTGAACTTCCGCGGCAGATTCGCGAAGTCGGCGTTGCCGTTGAGAAAGCGATCGACGTTCGTCGCGATCGGCGATGCGTCGATGAGCTCATCGTGCTCGAGCCCCGCCAGCGGGCACCCCGTTACGGTGCGCGTGTTGTCGCCGCAGGCCCCCATGCTCGTCCAGCCCACGCGCGCGAGCTCGTCCCACACGGCGGGTACGTCCTCGATGCGCAGCCAGTGCAGCTGGAAGTTCTGCCGATTCGTGATGTCGATGCTGCTGCGCGCGTAACGATCGGAGATGTTCGCGATCGTGCGCACCATCTCGGATGTGAGAAGGCCGTTTGGCGTGCGCACGCGCATCATGAAGAACGGCTGTTCCTCTCCGCGCGTGCCGCCCCCGTCACCTTGCGTGTAGAGTCCCCAGGCGCGAAAGCGCACGCCGAGATCCTCGGCGGGTATCGATGCGAATCCGTCCCTCGCATAACGGCGGATGTCGTCCATGATGGACCACGGCGCCTTCTCGCGCTTGATCCGCTCCACTCGCTGTGCAGCCGTTTCCTTTCGCGGTGCCTGTGTGACGTCGCTCATCGCCAAAGCCTGCTGGATCGTGAAGTCGCATCGGAAAACGAAATCCGGTTGCTCGATCCGGCAGCCGGGCTGAGCTCCCAGGAAATGGTCTCGCGCGCGCGCTGCGCTTGGCATGGCCACGCACCACGCGCTATCGTGCAGCGTCCCGCGAGCAACGCGCGGGGAACGATTCTCGTTCCGACTCAAACTCGATCATCGATGACCGGGATTGCGGCCGCTCTCGCGCTCACGCTCGTAACGGCGTCGCTTGCTCCAGCGCAACGCGCCACGCCCGCGGGGAACGCGTCGATAGACGCTTTCAATCGCGCCTTTGCGAGCGCGACGCGCGCAATGGACAATTCCTCGATACTCGCGCTGTGGGACGAGGACGGTGTCAGCCTCCTCCCATCGACGAAGCCGATCATCGGCAAGGCTGCGATCACGAAGTTCCTGACGGACGTGACGGCATCGCTCGCGGGCGCGCACATGACGAAATTCGAGAGCGCGTGCTTCGATGTTCGTGTGTCGGGCGATTGGGCGTCCGAGTGGTGCACGGAGCACCAGATCGTGTCCCTGTCCGACGGCAAGCCTCCGTTCAACGGCTACGGCAAGATGCTGCTCGTTCTTCACCGAAGTGCGGGCGGCGCCTGGCGCATTCACGAGGAGATGTGGAACCAGGCGCTCGCGCCCGATTCCGGCGGATCGAAGTAGCGCAGGGGAGAGGAGGCCGCTTTCCGGTTGCACCACTTGAAAGCCTCACCCGTGCATCAGATACTCACGGCATGACCCACACATCGACCACCACGCGGTCCGTTCCGCCTGCCGGGCTCCGCATCCGGCGCGCCACGCCTGCGGACGCCCCACTCATCGCGTCCCTGGGCGCCGACACGTTCGTCACGAGCTTCGGCGCGCAGAACACGCCCGAGAACGTCGCGAAGCACGTGGCACATGCGTTCGGCGAGGAGATCCAGCGGCGCGAGCTCGCGGATCCCGCGGTGACATACCTTATCGCAGAGCAGAACGGGCGAACGGCGGGGTACGCTCAGGTACGTGAAGGGGACGCGCCCGAGTGCATCACCGGCGCCAATCCGGTCGAGGTTCGCCGCTTCTATCTGGTGCACGAGTTCCACGGCACGGGGATAGCGCAGGCGCTCATGGACGCCTGCGCGAGCGAGGCGAGGCGCCGCGGCGGACGCACGCTGTGGCTCGGCGTGTGGAGCCAGAACCCGCGCGCGATCCGTTTCTACACGAAGTGGGGCTACGAGGACGTGGGCGGCCAGACCTTCATGCTGGGCGACGATCCGCAGCAGGACCGCGTGCTCGCGATGTCCCTCGAGGCTCAATCCGATTAGCAGGCCCTGGCGCCCGTAGCCTCAGGGGAGATACTCGTTCGCGAGTCGCTGCGCGTAGTAGAGCGCGATACCGCTCCCCACGGCGCTGAGGCTCACCGAGGTGAAGATTCCGACGAAGGCACCCGCCCACCATCCGAGCGCACCTCCGATGGTCGTGGCGACCATCCAGACCATCGCCTTCATAGCCCTCCAGTGCGGATGACAAACACCCCGCATCGTTCGATGCGGGGTGCCGTCGCGTTGCATGCAGCAGGTGCCTCGTACGTCACCGCAGGATCACGGATCGCAGGTGATGATACCGTCGAGGGTCGTCGCAGCGGCCTGACTGCCGAAGCCGGCGTAGCACTTCTTGGTCGTGGCGCTGTGGCTCGCCGTGCCCTTCCAGCCCTTCGCATCAGCGGCCATGCCCGTGATCGAGACGCCCTGCGAGGTCGTGAAG
>DATGDQ010000211.1:0-3037 GCA_035310785.1 Gemmatimonadaceae bacterium
TCCCTCCTCATCGCCATGTACGCACGTCTGCTGATGCTCGCATCACGCCGCGAGGAGGCGCTCGCATTGCGCGCGGAGATCGCGGAGACGCACAAGTCCCGGTACGTCGCTCCAGCCGCCACTCTCATCTTCGCGATCATCGAAGGCGATCGGGAACACATCGCGCGAGAGCTGCAGCACAACATTGATGCCGGCACCGGCGTGACGACGATTGCTCTGTCGGGGATCGCCCGCGAGCTCGATCAGCTGCGGTCGGATCCGCATCTCGGTTCATTGATACGGCAGCTCACGTACTACGCGGGTCGCGAGTCTTCCTGACGCCATCCGTCGCCCCGGCCTTGACGCGCACTTTCTCGCCCCGTATGTAGCCACATAGCTGGGTTCACCCGGACCTCTTCGCACTCTCTCACCGGCGATCCCGGCTCGCCCGCCCACTCTCCTCGGCAAGTCACCCAACCTCTCGAATCGTGATTCGCATGTCCGCACCGTCCTCGCCGTCGCGTTGCACGCGAATCCTGATCGCCGGCGGTCTCGTTCTCTTCGCATCCGTATCGACCCAGGCGCAGCAGAAGAACCCCGATCTCGCTCCCTACCTCATCACCGATCGGGCGGCCGAGATCGCGCTCGCACGAAGTGCGGCTCCGGCGAGCATTTCGGATTCGGCGACGGTGCTCGTTCTCACGCGCACCGGATTCGAGGAAGCGAGCCACGGCACGAATGGATTCACGTGCGTCGTCTTCCGGTCGTTCGACGGCGTCACGAGCGATCCGACCTTCTGGAGTCCCAAGGTCCGCGCACCGCACTGCCTGAATCCCGCTGCGTCGCGCACGGTGGTTCCGCGGGTCCTGAAGCGCACCGAGTGGATCATGGCCGGTATCACGCCAACCGAAGTCGATGCCCGCACGAAGCGCGCGTTTGCCGCGCACGAGTTCTCGATGCCGGCCGTCGGCGCGATGGCGTACATGCTGTCGCCGCACCAGTATCTCGGCGATGAGGATCCGCACTGGAAGCCGCATCTGATGTTCTACTACGACAAGTCGACACCCGCGTCGGCGTTCGGCGCGGGCGGGTTCACGTCGCCGGTGATCGATGGGACAGCCAACGATCCATCGACCCCGATCACGACCGTGCTGATTCCCGTGTCGCAGTGGTCCGACGGCACACCGGCACCGTCGCACAGCAAGTAGGCGACGAGGACCTACCCTTCTGTAATGCGCGCAGCGGTGCCGGCGACTACTTCCCGTCGCCGTGCGCCAGCTTCTCGAATCGCGGATCGCCGCGGAGCGGATTCCACGTCGGATCGATGCGTAGCCACGCCGGCGAAACGAAGTAGGGCTTCGACAGGATCTCGCGCAGCTCTGCGATCGCCGCGTCGCGGTCGCCGAGCGCGAGGTCGATGCGCGCGGAGACGTGATGCGCGTAAGGAATGGTGCTCCACTCATCGCCCCTCGCCAGCGCACCGGCGAGACCAAGTTCCCGCTCGTGCACGGCCTCGCCGCGCTTGCCCATGAACGCCAGCATGAGCGCACGAAAGAGATGGGTCTGCCAGCTCGGCGGAGTTTCTTTCGCAGCCCGATCCATCGCGACGATGGCGGTGTCCGCGAACGCACGAGCCTTCGCGGAATCGCCACTCAGCCAGTACCTCTCGGCTTGCACGACACCCCAGACGGAGCGGTCCCCGTCGAACGCTGCGACGGGCAGCGCGTGCAGGAGCGCGACATCCGCGCTGTCCAACATCCAGTAGGTATCCCAGTAATTGGTGACGTACGCCACGATGGCCGCCCGATCGACGGCGCCGGCGAATTCACGAAGCGACGCTCGTATCCCCGTCAGGTCTCCCTCACCGGCATAGCTCAGAGCGCGATCCTCGATCAACGACAGATTTTCAGCGCCCACTGCGAGCCCCTTCTCGGCTACGGCTCTCGCCTCCGGGTAGCGGCGAAGTGAGAGGAGCACCCGGCTGTAGCGATCGGCGGTGCTCTCGGAGCGCGGATCGAGCAACGAGGCCTGTCGAATGTGCGCCAGCCCCTCGTCCCACCGACCGACCGTCGCCTCCACCTGGCCGAGTGTGCGAAGCACTTCGAATGAAGAGGGCGCGAGCCGAACCGCCTTCTCCAGATCCGCGAGCGCATGGGTCTCGTCCGAAGCCACCAGATCCCAATACACCGCGCGTGCAAGGTGGCTCTGGTAGGCGTTCGAGTCGAGTGCAACCGCTCGATCGACAGCGCTTCGCGCCGCGTCTGCGTCGGCCTTTCGCTGCGTGCCGTTGGAGTAGATGATGGAGCGCAGCCTACCCATGCGCGCCCACGCCGCGACGAAGTTCGAATCGAGCGCCACGGCCTGCTCGGCGAACGAAAGCGCGCGTCGCAACGACGGCAGGTCGGTTCCGTCGAACGCCGTGCTCCGAAGATATGCCTCGTACGCCGCGAGATTCTTCGTCGGCCGCTGCGCGAGCTGCGTCTCCGCCGGCGCGTTGAGCACCACCCCGAGATTCTCGGCGACCCTGCTCGCCACGGACGACTGCACCTGAAACACGTCCGCCAGCGTCGTGTCGTACGTCTGCTGCCAGATCGTGCGCGGCGCGTTCCCCCTCGACAGCTGCACGAGCTCGGGACTCACGCGCACGCGGCGCGCGTGGTTGGGGCTCGTTTCCCAGCGCACGACGCCAGTGAGCAGATACATCGCGCCGAGCTCGTGCGCGATCTGCTGCGGCGACTTTTCGGTGCGGCGATACTGATTCGAGCTCGCGCGCGCGATCACGCGCAGCGCAGGAAGTGCGGTGAGCTTGCCGCGAATCTCGTCCGTGATGCCGTCGGCGAAGTACGCGTTCGCCGTGTCGCCCTCGTTCTCGAACGGAAGCACCGCGAGCGCGGAATTGCCGATCGGCGCCGGAGGTCGCGTCGCGTACCAGATCGCGAGCGCACCCGCGACCAGCACCGCCGCGAGCGACATCGCGAGCACCTGCTCGCGCCGCCTCGCGGTGTGCGACGGCATCGCGCCATGCGCCGCCATCTCCGCGGTCACGAGCGTGCGCGCG
>DATGDQ010000212.1:0-2734 GCA_035310785.1 Gemmatimonadaceae bacterium
CCGATCGGCATGGCGAGCTCGCGACTCGGACTCGCCGATGTGGTGCAGCGACTCACACCGCTCACCTATGACGGCACCCTCCTCGCACTCGACGCGACACTCCGGATCCCGTTCTCGAGACTTGCGGGAAATCTCTTTACCGCCGTTCCCGTGGTTCGCGCTCTCTCGTTGATCGCGTATGCGGCACTTCCCGGAGCGATCGCCGGCGGACTCGCCTACGAGGAGTACGCGCAGAGGCGAGGGCTGAGTCGTGGAGTGGGTGTCAACCTGCTGCTCGCATACATGGTGAGCGGAACGATAGCGGCGCTTCTCTACGTGCTGTGTCCCGCAACGGGACCAGCGCATGCATTCGCGGGCATGTTTCCGCGCTCGCTTCCCGCTGCGAACACGGTGCCGCTGTACCTCGCTCCATTCGCCTCCGACTCGCCACGCAATGCGATGCCGTCGCTGCACGTTGCGTGGGCGGTCCTGCTCGCACGGAGTCTGGCTGGTGCTCGCCCGTCGGTGCGCATCGCCGCGTGGATCTTCGCCGGCCTGACGATGCTGGCGACGCTTGGCTCCGGCGAGCACTACCTGTTCGACCTCGTCGCGGTCGCGCCATTCCTCGCGGCGCTCGAGGCGGCCACCGCGCATCGATCGGTTTCGTGGCGGCGCCGCGCACCGGCCCTGCTGTCCGGGGCAGCATTGTATGGGCTGCTGATGATCGTGATCGAGGACGGGTCGGCGTGGGTGCCGAGATTGGACGCTGCCCCGCCTGTGGCGTGGGCGCTCGTCGCCATCGCGTTGCTGATCCCCGCGACATTTGCGCTCCGGCCGGTGCCATCTGCTCCTGGTGCACAACTACTCGACCGCCGGTCTCCGGTCGCGTTCCAGCCAGACTCGTGACCGCGCTTCCGTCCGTCGATCATCTCTCGATAGATGCTGCGTTCCCGCGCACGTCGTGGAGCGGGGAGCTCGGTGCGCACTGGACGCGATGGATTCCGCTCGCCGGGGTGCTGCTGTTCGCGTTGGGTGCGTCCGCGCCGCTCGCGGACATGGATCTGCCCATGCACCTGGCGACTGGAGCGTGGATCGTTCGGCACCACGCCGTCCCGTTCGTGGAGCCGTTCGCATGGACACGCGCGGGCGCGCCGTACTATGCCTACTCGTGGCTGCCCGAGCTGCTCTACTATCTCCTCTACGCGCAGGGCGGAGCCTTCGCACTTCGAGCATTTCACGGCCTGACGTTCGTGGCCGGCGGAGCGTCGCTGCTCTGGCTCGCCCGTGTCGCGGGGTGGCGCGCGTGGACTGCGATCTATCTGGTCTTTCTCTCGCTGCTCCCGGCCGTCCTCATTGCGGCCTTTCTGCGGCCGCAGGCGCTGCTCTTCCCGCTGGTTGTTCTCGCATGGGGAGCGGGGTTGCGAGTGCTCGACTCGGCGCGGCCTGCACGATGGGTCGTTGCGCTCGCGCTCATCGCTTCCGCGGCCGCCAATTCTCACCTGCTGTTTCCCATCACCGCGCTTCCCGCCGCTATTGCGCTCACGCGAGCGCCGACGGCATGGAGGCGCGGAAGTCTGGTAGCGATCGCGCTCGTCGCGGGATGGATGCTCTCGCCGTACTGGCTGAGTTGGCCATCCGTGTTCCACCTCTATTTTCAGCACAACGCGCTCCTCGACTTTCCACCTCGAATTCAGGAGATCATTCCGGGATTTCTCTTCGCGCGCGTGTCGCCGATCTGTCTCATCCTGGTCGCGGTGCTGGGAGCGATTCCGTGGGTGCTGCGCGACGCCGATACGACACCTCGCGAACGGGTCGTCTTCGCGCTTCTTTGGTTCGCCGGGCTATTCGCATTCGGATTGGCAGGTCGCGCTCTGCTGGTCTGGTGGTTCGCCTCTCTCCCCGCTCTCGTACGACTGATCGAGCGCGCTCCGGGCCTGCGCGAGGGTTTTCAGCGGCGCACGGGGCTGGTGGTGATGGCTGCTCTCCCCATCGTGATGAGCATCGGCTTGAGTGGCAGCTCGCGCGTTGCGGGCACGGGTCTCGTCTCGCCGGCTCGGGAGAGCGTGGAACAGTTGGCGTCGTGGCTGGACGCACACGCGCGCCCGAGCGGCAGGCCCAAGGTGCTGACCGTTTTCAATTACGGTTCGTACCTGACGTGGCGACTGCCGGACTACAGCATGTCCGTCGACGGGCGATCCATCTTCCCGGATTCCGCCGCCGCTCCCGACGCCTATCGAGTGGCTGCGGACGGACCGTTCCCTCTCGGTCCCTGGCGCTCAGCCGACCTCGCGATCCTGCCTCTGGGCTACCCCGTTGCCGCGGTGCTCGACACCGCTGCGGACTGGAAGCGTGTGGCCACGGCCCCGGCCGGCGCCCTGTCCGGGTCGGGTAGCGGGCTCTGGGTTCGACGATCCTGGCTGGACGGCCGTCGCTAGCTTCTGGAACAGTTCGTCTCGGCTCTCCCGACGATCTGACCTAAGCTGTGACAACACTCACCACATGTGTGGCAACGTAGCCACGATATCTCGCCGGCTGTGCTCGAATGATTCGTTACGACGCGAGAGCTCGCTGTGGATTTTCGGAAATTTTCCTTCCAATCCCTGCCATACTCCGACTCGCGTTTGCTCACTCGAAGGCTGCCGCCGCGGCCGTCTGAGCCAACGCGCGACACCGCAAGAATTTGCGCGACCGACGCGCGTGATCGTAACGGTTTTTTCGCGATTCTCGAGTGGCTCGATTGCGAAGTTATGGGCCA
>DATGDQ010000213.1:0-4964 GCA_035310785.1 Gemmatimonadaceae bacterium
TGAAGAAGGAGGATCTGCCGGTCGATCCGGGCGACCTGCCACCGCCCGGAGAGCTTCTCGACGGGGAGCTCGACATCATCACGCGCGGCCTCGCGGAGCCCGAGGTCGCGCCGATGCTGCAGGCTACGCTCTCGCCGCTCCGCGTTGCGTTTCAGGGAGAGGCGGGTGCGTTCAGCGAAGAGGCGATCGTGCAGCTCTGGGGTGCGGAGGCGGAGCCCGTGCCCATGCGCACGTTCGCGGACGTGATGGATGCTGCGGAAACGGGCTCGGTGGATTACGGGCTGCTCCCGATCGAAAGCACGCTCATGGGCGGCGTCGACAGCGCGTACGATCTGCTCGCGATGCACGATGGGCTGCTCATCGCGGCGGAGACCGTGGTTCCGATTCGACTCTGCGTGCTCGGAATTCCGGGTGCGTCGCTCGCGGAGATCACGCAGCTGCACAGCCATCCGCTCATGCTCGCGCAATGCGCGCACTTTCTCGAGCGGCACAAGCACATCACTCCCGTTCCGTCGTGGGATACCGCGGGCGCGGCGCGCGCCGTGATGCAGACGGGCGATCCAACGCGCGCGGCGGCGGGAAGCAGGCGCGTCGCAGACCGCTTCGGGCTCGAGCTCCTGATGGATCGCATCGAGGATCGCCCCGACACGCAGATGCGATTTCTCGCGGTCGCGCGGACGCCGGCATCGCTCGACGCCGGCACGCCTGCGCGCAGCGCGGCGCTCTGCACCGTGCGCGATGTCGCGGGCGGTCTCATCGCGGCACTGCAGCCGCTCGCCCGAGCGGGATTCAATGTCTCGCACTTCGTTGCGCGGCCCACGCGCGAGCCGTGGCAGTACATGTACTACATCGAGTTCGAGCACGACGCAGGCGATCCTGAGGCGACGAATGCACTCGAGGCAGTACGTAGAGCGGCGATGACCTATCGCCTGCTCGGCACCTTCCCTCGATGGACCGGAGGCAGCTCGCGGCCGGGCGGAGAGCGGCTGCTCCCATGAGCCCGATGACTACAGGGGCAATGCTCACCACTCGCCCCTCGTGGCAGGCGCTCGCCGCACACCACGATGCCATTCGCGATGTGCATCTGCGCGAGCTCTTCGCAGCGGATCCGGAGCGCGGCACGCGCATGACGGCCGCCGGCGCGTCGCTGTATCTCGACTATTCGAAGCATCGCGCGACGCCGGAGACGATCGAGCTCCTTCTGGCGCTCGCGCGGGAGTGCGGGCTCGCCGAGCGCACGAAGGCGATGTTCTCGGGTGAGAAGATCAACGTCACCGAGCATCGCGCCGTGCTCCACACCGCGCTGCGCGCACCACGCACGGCGACGATCGTCGTCGACGGGGTGAACGTCGTTCCGCTCGTGCACGAGGTGCTCGATCGCATGCGCGCATTCGCGGTCGCGGTGCGTGACGGCGCCTGGAACGGGTTCACGGGCCGCCAGATTCGAAACATCCTGAACATCGGAATCGGCGGTTCGGATCTGGGGCCCGCGATGGCCTCCCGCGCGCTCGCCCACTATGCACGGCGCGACCTCACGGTGCGCTTCATCTCGAACGTCGACGGAACTGACTTCGCCGAGGCGACGCACGATCTCGATCCCGCCGAGACGCTGTGCATCGTGTCGTCGAAGACATTCACGACGATCGAGACGATGACGAACGCCGCCGCCGCCCGCGAGTGGATCGTGGCCGCGCTCGGCGATCAACGCGCGGTGGCGCAGCACTTCGTTGCGGTGTCCACGAACGAGCAGGCGGTGCGGACCTTCGGCATCGATCCCGCCAACATGTTCGGGTTCTGGGATTGGGTCGGCGGCCGCTACTCGATGGACTCGGCGATCGGACTCTCGACGATGGTCGCGATCGGTCCCGATCGTTTCGCCGAGATGCTCGGCGGGATGCGCGCAATGGACGAGCATTTTCGGGATGCTCCGCCCGAGAGGAATCTTCCGGTGATTCACGCGCTGCTGGGGATCTGGTACGCCGACTTCTTCGGCGCACAATCGGCTGCGGTGCTCCCCTACGATCACTACCTCGCTCGCTTTCCGTCGTACCTCCAGCAGCTCATCATGGAGAGCAACGGGAAGTCCGTGACGCTGAGCGGAGCGCGTGTGCGCTATCAGACATCACCGGTGATCTGGGGCGAGCCCGGCACGAATGGGCAGCATTCGTTTCATCAGCTCCTCCATCAAGGCACGCCGCTCGTTCCCGTCGATTTCATCGGCTTCCAGCGCTCACTCAATCCGCGCGGCGCACAGCACGATCTGCTGATGGCGAATCTGTTCGCGCAGGCGGCGGCGCTCGCCTTCGGGAAGACGGCGGCGGAGGTGCGCGCGGAGGGCACGCCGGAGTGGCTCGTGCCGCATCGTGTGTTCGAGGGGAACCGGCCGTCGAGCGTCATCCTGGCGGACCGGCTCACGCCCGCCACACTCGGCGCGCTGATCGCGCTCTACGAGCACTCCGTGTTCACGCAGGGCGTGGTGTGGGACATCGACTCCTTCGATCAGTGGGGGGTCGAGCTGGGAAAGACTCTCGCGACCCGAATAGCGGCCGACCTCGCCCCCTCGGCCGACGGGGCACCGGCGCATGATTCGTCGACGAATGCGCTCATCCGCCGGTATAGGTCCGCACGCGACTGACGCGAGCTCCCCACGGCAGAGTGCAACGGCTGGCTGCAGATTGCCGCGCCGTGACAACGCTGGCCGGAACGTTCTTGTGACGTAAGTCAAAGCGGTGTAAAGACTTGACGTGTGTATGGAGGCTGGTGTGAAATTCGCATGACGAGCTCTGCGGTTACGGGCATTCCACCTCAAGCCTATTTCACACTGTCCTTCATGTCGCGGTACGCCAATCGGGCGCAGAGGCGCGAGCTGGACAACCTCGTGATCGTCGATCCGCTGACGATGCTCGAGGATGAGGGTGCCGAATCGCGGCGCGCCCACACAGCCCCCGCCCCCACAACCGGCGCGGCGGCGCCAGCTGCGGCCCCGCTTGGCGACGCCGATGCCGTAGCGCTCGCGCGGCAGCTCTTCGGCGATCCGACGCCGCTCGCCGTGACTATCAACGGGATGTCCTCCGCAATTCCCGGCTGGGAGCTCGGCTCGCAAGCGGCGGATTCGATCGACGCCGACGGTCTCGCGTGCTGGGTGAGTGTCGACATCATGCTGCTCGAAAACGGTCGCTATGTCGTTCGCGAGCATCGCGCGACCGAAGATGCGGATGGGATGATCGCCTCGGAGTCCAACGGGGCGATCCTCGAGGATGGCGCAGCGTTGCGAGCGCACTGCACGGAGCACGTTCAGGATCCGCTCTGCGCGGCGTCTCGCGTGGCGGCGCTGGACAACGCGATGCGACGTTGGCCACCGCTGCGGGGCCCGTCGGGGCGCGCGAGCAACAC
Organism: Gemmatimonadaceae bacterium; assembly: GCA_035310785.1. Taxonomy (GTDB): domain Bacteria; phylum Gemmatimonadota; class Gemmatimonadetes; order Gemmatimonadales; family Gemmatimonadaceae; genus FEN-1250. The sequence goes on from DATGDQ010000213.1 coordinate 3,394, forward strand.
ACCGCTGGTGATTCCGTTTCTCGATTAGCACCGTTCACGGGAAAGCGGACGGTACTTCATCTTCCCGCCGGGCAGCACGCCCGTGCCGAATTCGACAAAAAAAACGGGGTGACGCGTCTGCGCCACCCCGTTTCGTTCGTGCAGTGTTGCTACGGGTCGATCATTGCGGTGCCGGCGCCGTGATCTTCACGTCGACGTAGTTGATGGAGCCGCGATCTCTCGCACGAATCGCCAACGTGTTCTGTCCGCCCAGAGTCAGGAACGACGCCGGGATCGAGAAGGTGAGCGATCCCTTCGTCGCGCAGTTCTCGTGCGTGACGAACTGCGTGGTCGAATTGTACGCGTAGTTCCCGTCACCCGAGAAACTGAACAGTGCCACCGTAGGCGCTGCCGGATCGAACGTCAGCGGGTGGCCGTTGACGAAGACCTGGATGTCGTTGTCGATCGCAGCGCTCACCGTGAGCGGCGCGGTCCACCATGACGGCAGCGGGAAGTTCTTTCGCAGCGTCAGGTCGTTGCCGATCGTCCATCCCGTGTTCATCGTGAATCCGGTCTCGTGATTGAGCGGGCACGCGGTGGTGGCGCTTCCAAACGGCCCGTTGCCCGTACTCCAGGACGACACGTCGAAACTCGGCACCTGGAAACCGTCGTCGTGGCCCTGAGCACCGTCGAGGAACGAATACGACGATCCATACGGCACGACGTCGCCGCCCGTGGCCGTGAAGGTGATGCCGGCCGTTGGGTCGACCGTCACCGCCTGGGGGAAGCCGGTGATCGTCGAAGCACGGAAGGTAACCGTCGGATCCGCGTAGGTTCCCACCGCCTGCACCGTGTTCGAACCGGTGTTGATCACCCAGTTGCTCACGGTGGCGACGCCCGTCGCCCCCGTGGTCACCTTGGAGCTCGAGCCGCCAGCGACCGTGCCGCCGCCGCTCGTCACCGAGAAGAGCACGTCAACCTTCGGCACCGCCGTGCCGAAGTTCGTCTTCACCAGCGTCGATGGCGGATACTGGACCGCCGATCCCGCCGGCGCCGACTGAGTGGTGGTCGAATTCGCCGTCATGTACACCTTCGTATCCACGCCGCCGAACGGGCTGAACTTCTTGGTGGTGCCCGTGATTCCGCCGCCGGTCGCGTTGGCATTCGTCGGAAGCAGCATGTCGGCGAGCGCGGAGCCCACCACTTTCGTCGCGCTGGCGTAGTCGCCGCTCCTGCCGAGATCGAACGCCGTACGCAAGGCGGATGGTGGCGTCGTGACTCCGCACAACCCGCTGATGAACGCACCGGGAGGCAGCACCTCGATGCCCGGCGTCAGAACGTTGTTCACGGTTTGCGTGACGTTGTGGGCGAGGAACACCGTCGCCGGAACGACTGCGGCGCTCGGACAGATTCCGACCGACACATCGGCCGCGATCGCCGTTTCGGGCGACACCTTCACGTCGGAGAACGGACCGTACTGGTCGAGCGTCGTGTTGAGCGGCCCGGTCGGGAATGTCGATCCGGGAAGCGGAACGATGGTGACGAGCACCGCGGCGTTGATCGCGCCGCCCGGGATCTGCACGCCGGCGTTC
>DATGDQ010000214.1:0-3392 GCA_035310785.1 Gemmatimonadaceae bacterium
GAACGGAGCGCACGGAGAACATGCCACCCGTCATGACGCCTGCGCCGTAGAGGAGCAGCCAGCACGCCGGCAGCAGGCCGAACAGACCGAGACGCGCGAAGTAGAACGTGAGCACGACACCAACCGAGATGGGTGGTGCGAAGCCGAGCACGAACTTGCGGAGCGGCGCGAAGATGATCGGCTCGCGCGCGCGCCGGCCCTTCCAGACGCTGGATGCGACACCGACCACCACCGCCAGCGCGGCGGCGGCGAGCCATTCGCCGAGCCACGTGGGTCCTGGCTGGATCGTGCGGCTGGCGAAAGCGGTGACCAGGGCGATGATGCCGATGGCGATCTGCCCCCATCCGGAGACACCGGTGAACGCGGAGGCGCTCTCCATGGTGCGGCGGATGAAGCGGAGGTCGTCGAGCGCGCGGGTATGGAGGGTGGAGGTGGACACGACTACACTATGGGACGAATCGCAGCCATTTACAAGTACTTTGCGCGGCAAAGATCATTTTCTGCCGTCCTCAACGGTACTCAGCCGTGTTCCGGCCGCGGAAGACATGATCCACCCCGGCCCGCGGCGCGCTCGTGCCCTCGCTGCGGTCAGCGTTGGCTCTCACGCTCGTCGGCGTGCCGGCAGACGGATCGTGAACGTGCTGCCTCTCCCGAGCGCCGAATCCACCGTGAGATCACCGTGCATGAGTCGCGCGAGCCGGCGAGAGACGCTCAGTCCCAGTCCGGTGCCTCCAACCTTGCGGGTCGACTTCTGCTCGACCTGCCAGAACGTATCGAAGATTCGATCGTGATACGCGGGGGCGATGCCGATTCCCGTGTCGCGCACCATGATCTCGACACAGTCATCTCCATTCCTGCTCGCGAGTGTGACGGCTCCGACATCGGTGAACTTGATCGCATTTGTGAGCAAGTTGAGAAGAATCTGGCGCAGCTTCGTGGGATCGGCCCACACCTCGAGATCCTTCGGCACGGACTCCACCCTCAGCTCGAGCTTCTTCTCCAGCGCCAGCGGCTCGGCGATCATCGCGGCCTCCTGCAGCGCAGCCTCCACGAGTACGCGCTCGGGATGCGATACCTCGCGCCCGGCCTCGACGCGTGAGAGCGTGAGAACCTCGTCGATGAGCATCAGTAGATGCGTCGCACTCGCCTTGATGCGCGCGAGCTGCGTGCGCTGTCCTTCGTTCACCGGACCCGTAATTCCATCGAACAGCAGCTCTTCGTAACCAATGATGGCCGAGAGCGGCGTGCGCAGCTCGTGCGACATCACTGCCAGGAACTCGCTCTTCGCGCGGCTGGCGGCTTCAGCCTCCTGGCGCGCGCTGCGCAGCTCCTGCTCCGCCCTGTGCTGCTCCGTCACATCCCAGAAGATCGCGACGCCCGCATCCACCTTGCCATCGGGATCACGAACAGGCGCGCTGTTGACGCAGATGCGGCGACGCTGCCCGTCTGGTCGCTCGATCTCGAGGCGTTCGTTGATGACGGCATTTCCACCGCCGATCGCTCGCGCGAGCGGCCACTCGCTCGGCGACAGCAGTGCGCCATTTTCCCTGAACGCCTTCACGGCGGACGTCCGTTCTGCTGGAGATTCCGAGATCGACGTACCCATCACCTCCTCGGCGACGCGGTTGGCGATGATTCGTCGCCCCGACGGCGCCTCGACGATCACGATCGCGAGGGGCGACTGCTCCACGACGGTGATCAGCCGGTTGTGCTCCGCCTGCGCCTCTTCGATGAGCTGTTCGCGCTCCATGCGCGCACGCCGGTCCGCCGTGATGTCGCGGAAGAAGATCGCCAGGCCATCCGCGGTCCCGTTCATGCGAATGTCGAACCAGAAGCCGGGGGCGACCTCGAACTCGAACGGCTCGACGGTTCGCCCGGCCATCGCGTCTCGCAGTTTCGCCTCGAGCTCCGGCGCGATCGACCTGCCCCACATCTCCCAAATGTTTCGCCCGACGATCGACGGACCTGTCTTGCTCGTGAGGCGAACACCCTCACGATTGAGTTGCCGAATCGTCCAATCTCGATCGAACGAGATGAACGCGTCGCTCATGGTGTCGAGCACGTTGACCACGCGCGCGCTCGCGCGTTCCGCCGCCTCTCGCTGGTGCGCGAGATCCTCGCTCACCGAGCGCAGCTCCTCGTTGGCCTGTTCGAGCTCGATGGCCTGCGCTTCCATCTCCAGCGCCTGCGCACTCAGCTCCTTGTTCACGGATGCGAGGTCCGCGAGTGCCTTCTCCCTGTGCTTGTCCGCAAGCTCACGCGCGGCAAGGGCGCGCCCGAGCATCGTATTGACGTACAGCGACAACAGGCCGGCTAATATGATCGCGGCGAAGATCAGAGCGGCCGTGAGAACCCTCAGGCGCGCTTCGTGAAGCTCGCGTCGCTCGAGTCGCACGCGCTCCGCGCCCTCGATGTCGCCGATCAGCTCTCGCGCCCTGTGCATCGCCGCCTGGCCCGCATCGGCACGATCCACCGTGGTCGCGGCCGCCACGCCTTTCGACTCGAACACCCGTGAGGCCAGCTCGATCTCCGCCAGCTTCTCGGAGATGACCGTCGACAGGGTGTCGAGGCGGTGCTGCTCATCAGCATCCGAGATCAGCCGCCGGGCAGCGGCGAGCGAGCGGTGCACATCGGCGGCCGCGCCAGCGCCGGGAGCGAGATACTCTTTCGAGCCGGTGAGGAGATATCCGCGCTGCGCGGTTTCCGCATCGGTGAGCCGCGCGAGCACCGTTTGCAGAGCCTCGGTGATATCGCGTGAGCGCGCGACGGCATCGCCCGCCGCGCTCAGTCGCGTCAGCGCCAGGAGAGAAAAAATGCCGATCGCGAGGGTAACGAGCGCAGGACCAACGGTCGCGGCGATGCGGAGGGTACGACGGGAGATCACCTGAGCGATACGAGCACTCGAGTTCGCATGCCTGCCGGAGGTTCAGGGCGCTTGCTTCACTTCCGAAAAAAAAGGTAGTGAGCGTCGCGGCTCGTCTGCTAGGTCGTATCTCGCGGCTGCGCGGCCGAGCACGGCGAGCTGAGCGCGCAGTCGTTCGATCTGTGCGCCCTGCAGAGACTTCACGACTGTCGCATCTTCGCGCGGTGTCTCGATCTGTTCGCCCGGCATGGCCGTCGGCAGCGCCGCGCCGCCGAGCAACGCAATTACGGAGGCGAGACCCGACACCAGCTCGACTCGTTCGCGCTCCTCGATGCTCGACGAGTCGCGAGCACGGGCCTCGGCGAGCGCTGTCAGCATCGATGCGATGCGGCGCGCATAGGTCGTGATGGTCATCGCCGCCTCGACCCGACGGGGGTTGGGCGATTCTTCGGTGATCAGTCGTTGCATCGTCGCCTCGGCGTTGGTGACCGCAACGCCGAATCGCCGACGCGCGTCGTCGACGGAGCGC
>DATGDQ010000215.1:0-4632 GCA_035310785.1 Gemmatimonadaceae bacterium
GATGGGCAAGTCCGGAGCACGTGCACTCCGGCAGGAAGCGCTCAACGCACGCCGAGGACCACGTACGCAACGAGCGCGGTCAGCCCCATCGCGAGCACGATCCGATGCGGCACTGTCGACTTGAGCAGCAGGCAGATCACGATCAGCGGCCCGACGAGCGCTCCGCACGCGAGTCGCGAAAGCGCCGCGTGGTGGTCGTGACTTCCAGCAAGCGCAAATGGGCGTGCCGCGGCGTCAATGAGGACAGCGGCGCTGAATCCCAGCGCCAGAATGCCGGAGTCATGATACCGCGAGGTCATAGTGGGGAGCATGATCCATTCTCCTTTGAGAGTGTGTCAGGGGAGCGATGAGCAGGTGTGTGTCTCAGCGAGTGGTATTGAGAAGAGAGACCGAGACCGAGTGCGAAAGCGCGTCCATGAGTGTGAGAATGCTCTTCACCACCATTTCGGGACGTTCCTCCTGCACATACACACCCGAGCTCGCGACAGTGTCGGCCGCAAAATCGGGAAGTCGTTCGCGGAGCATGGCGATCTCCCCGGCCTCGATACCTCCCTTCCGCCTCACGGCACCCACTAGCAGGCGAACGGGCTGGCGAACGCGCCAGAGGTTGTCGGCAAGAGGCTCGAGGACGGCTGCGCGTCGCATTTCGTTCAGCACGCGTGCGGCGCCACCGAGATCCTGAACGATCGGACGAGCGTACGCGTCGACCACGTCGTTGGTGACCCAGGCTGGATCCGCGGAGTACTCTCTGAGCGCATCAGCGATGTGCCGGCGCGCCATGCCGCGCGCACCGAAGATCTTGAGTATGGGTGCGAGGCGCAGCGCGACCGATGCGCCTCCGGTCGACGAGCGATCGACGGGACCGCCCTCGATGAGCACCACCGCCGACACTCGTTCGGGATGACGATAGGCGAGACGCAGTGCGACAGAGGCGCCGAAGTTCGATCCTACGATGACGGCGTTCACCACCTTGAACGTGTCGAGCACCGCATTCACGCGATCGGCCTGCGCGTCCAGAGAGTAGTCTCCGTCATCCGGATGCGAGGAGCTCCCGACGCCGAGCGGCTCGATGGCAACAGTTGGATGCCCGGAAGCTGCGAGGTCGGGTGTCACCTTTCGGAAGCCGAATGCGCCACCGAGCAGACCGGGCAGTAGCACGACGGGTGTGCCGGCGCTGTCGTTGGCCAATGGGGAGGAAAGTGTAGTCTCCACTGTCAACGATTCGCGGGGTGCGACGGCGATGTGGGCGATCGATGTCGAGTCGATCGCGAGCAGGAGCAGGAGCATGTTCATGAGATGGTTCCTCGCACCGGTTCCGAGTGCAGAACCGCAGAAGAGGGAAGGATCAGAGTGGATTGCACGCGACCCGTCAGCGCTGGCGCACGTGCGGATGGAAGCGATTCGCGCGCGAAGAACCTCACGCCGAGCGAAAAGCCGAGCAACGCGGTCGGAACGTCCTGCACCAGGTGAAGCATCAGCGCGACGCCGAGCGCGAGTCCGTATGGAAGCCCGAGGGAGTGCGCGACGGTTGCATAGACGAGCTCGAACACGCCCACGTTCCCCGGTGTGACGCGCACGAGGAAGCCGACGTTCACGGCGAGCAGCGCGAGCAGGCTTCCGCGCACGCCGAGTGGAAAACCGGCCGCTCGCGCGATGAGCGAGTACGATGCGAGCTCGGAGCACCAGTCCAGCAGTGTGAGAGCGATCGCGATCGCAACGCGGCGCGTGGTCGCGATGTCCCGTGTCGATGCGAACACATGTCGCGCGAAGCGCTGAGCGCGTGCGGCGAGCGAGTGTGAACGTGCGGCGTTCGGCACGATCCGCGGCGCGCAGCGAATGTACAGCCGCCAGGCGAGAGCAATCCCCACGACAATGGTGAGCGCGGCTGATACGCCGAGTGCGGCTCCACGCGGCACCGGAAAGAGCAGGGCGGCCCATGCGAGGAGTGTGAGAAATCCGCAGAGATCCACCGCACGCTCGAGCACGACGGTGGCCAGCACGGACGCACTGGGAATTCCGGTGAGCCGAGACATGAGGAGCACACGGCCCGCCTCACCACTACTGCCCACGAAGAGGCTGTTCAGCGTGGCTCCCATGAGCGTGCCGCGAACGACCGTCGTGAGTCGCGGGCCACCCAGAGGCTTCAGGAAGGTCCACCAGATGCCGGCTTTCCCGGTGAGCGCAAGCCAGTGAAGGCACAGTGCGAGCACGAGCAGTCCGAGCGAGGCATGCCGCACGGTCTCGAGCACGGGCGTCCACGGCACTCGTCGCACATACGTCGCAACGCCCGCCACGAGCACAACGATCATGAGGAGGCGCAGTTTGCGCACGACGCGCGTATTCATCGCATATTCCCCGCATGCGACGCGCGCTGGTCACCGGCGCTACCGGAATGCTCGGATCGTATCTCGTGCGGCGGCTGATCGATGGCGGCTATGGCGTGCGCGCTCTGGCGCGCAGCCCCGACCGTGCGCAATGGTTGCGCGATGCGGGCGTCGATATCGTGCAAGGCGAGCTCGCGGACGCGCGTGCGCTCGTCGCCGCGGCCGACGGATGCACCATCGTCATTCACTCCGCCGCGGCAATCGGCCCGCAATCCGACTGGGAGGGCTTTCGCATCGGCAACGTGCAGGGAACCGAAAATGTCGTGAATGCATGCGCGCACTCTGGCGCGCGCCTCGTTCACGTGAGCAGCACCGCCGTGTACGGAGACTCGCGCTATGAGATGGCCCCGGTGCCCGAGAGTGCCACGCTTCCGCAATTGCCCGACGCCGACGCGTACGGTCGCTCGAAGCAGCAGGCCGAGCGCGTCGTGATGGATGCGCAGGCGAGTGGTCGCCTCTGGGCCGCGATCGTCCGCCCGCCCGTGATGTATGGCGAGCGCGATCGACAATTCATTCCGCGGATCGCCGCCGTGATGACCCACGGCATCTTTCCGCTGTGTGGCGGCGGCGAGACGACACTTCCGGTGGTACACGCGAATGCCGTCGCCGAAGGTGCAATCCTCGCTGCGCAGACCGATGCCGCGAATGGCGGCATCTACAATCTCACAACGGATTTCCCACTCACCGTTGCGCAGCTCGTGAGCCTTGCCAGCATCGGCCTGGCTCGGCGCATTCGCGCACCAGTGTTGTGGCTCGGCGCCTCGCGTCTGCTCTTCGGCGCACTCGAGATGGCGCTGCGGGCGATCGGCCGAGGCGATCTCGCTGCACACGCGAACGGGACGCTCGAGATGCTGACGCATGACAATCCATTCTCGTCCGCGCGCGCTCGGCACGAGCTCCAGTGGGCGCCCACGATTCCGCCGGAGACTGGCGTCCCCGGTGCGTTTCGATGGTGGAAGGCGCATCATGGGAGTGCGTAGGCGATGAGGTAGTCACCCAGCCGCGTGCGCATCAGGTGATGTCCGCCCGCGGCGATCACGATGTACTGTCTGCCGTTGGGTCGGACGCGATACGTCATCGGCGTCGCCTGCGCGGACGCTGGAAGCTCGGCTTCCCACAGCTGCGTGCCGTTGTCGGTGTCGAACGCACGCAGGTGGTGATCCATCGCGGCTGCGATGATCACGAGCCCACCCGACGTGACCAGCGGTCCCCCGAGCGAAGGCGCTCCCCAGCTGTGCGGCGCCGGCAGGTGAGCGAAGTCGCTCATCGTGCCGAGCGGTTTCTCCCAGCGCACGTGCCCGTCATCGAGATCGATCGCGACGAGCGTGCCCCAGGGCGGCGCATTGCAGGGCAAGCCGATCGGAGAGCGGAGAAGCTCGCGGCGGCTGCCGTACGGCGCGCCATCCTGGCGCGCGATGTTGGCCTCGCCGCCCGCACGACGCGCGTCGTCGCTGATGGAATCCGGCGGGAGTAGCGTGACTACCGTCGCCACGCGAATCGTATTCATGATCGCGACACCTCGCCGCCGATCGACGCCGATGCCGCCCCAATTCACCCCGCCCAAGAATCCGGGAAATTCGATCGAGCCGCCGAGACTCGGCGGGGTGAATATTCCGTCCGAGCGCAGCGAACGGATGCGACGCTCGCACCAGCTGCGATCGATGGGCGTGAGCCCCCAGGCATCGCTCGGGCGCAGACCCTGCGGAACAACAGCAGGTGTCGAAGGGAAAGGCTGAGTCGCAGATGCCAATTCGTCGGCGACGTCGCTTCCAGGAACGACGCGCTCGGTCACCGGGAAGACAGGCACGCCGGTATCGCGGTCGAGCACGAACACATGACCGGTCTTCGAAGCCTGCATCACCACGGCAGTCGTAATGCCGTTACGCGTGACCGTCGTGAGCACCGGCTGGGCGGCGGCGTCGTAGTCCCACAGGTCGTGGTGTACGAGCTGGAAGCTCCACACGAGCTCACCGGTCGAGCCGCGGATCGCCACGATCGAATTGGCGTTCGCATTCGGGCCCGGCCGCATGCCGCCGAAGTGATCGGGGCTGGGGCTGCCAGTCGGGATGAAGACGAGATCGCGCTGGACATCGACCGCGAACAAGCCCCACGCGTTGCCGGCTCCCGAGCGAAAGTGCGCGGCCACACCGATCGCGGAATCCACGCCGGGGGCGGGAGCATCACGCAGCGGTTCCCATCCCCATCGCAACTTTCCAGTACGCGCATCGAACGCTCGCACGATTCCGCT
>DATGDQ010000216.1:0-2960 GCA_035310785.1 Gemmatimonadaceae bacterium
CTCAGCAGTCGAGCACCCGGCGCGGGATATCTCTTCACGTGGCCGCTCCTGTTCGCGGCCGGAGCGGCCCTCCTCGGGCGCGGGCGCGTGGCGGCCGAGTGGCTTGCCGCTGCAGTGACGCTGTTCATTCTCGCCGGATTCACGTACGGAGTGTCGGTGGTGTTGCTCGGACTCTTCACGCCGGGCGCCGTCGTGCTGTGCGTGATGACGACCCTCATCGCACTTCTGCTGGCGCCCACGCTCGCGGCAATCACGGACGGTGCACGATGGTGGTCCGCCGCGGGGCTCGCACTCGCGAGCGGTGCATCCTTCGCCATCGCGACCTTCATCGTTCATTCGAGCGCCGATCATCCGGTGCGCTCGATGCTCGTGTACGCGGAGAATGCCGACTCGAGCGACGCGTGGCTCGGCGCGCCGGAGGGCGAGAGTGATGCATGGACGAAGCGCGCGATCGGAGCGGACTCCACGCGAAGCCCTGCCTGGACCGCTGGCCTCCTGGGCTACTCGACCCGCCTCAACGCTCGACGGGTGCAACGCGTGGTGCTCGCCGCGCCAGACGCCATTCTGGTTTCAGACTCGCTGATGAATGGACTCAGGCGCCTCGTGCTTCGGGTGAGCGCTCCTCCGGGGACTACCGGATTGATCATGCGCGCGAGCGGCGCTCATGTGCGCACCGCCTGGATCGATGGACGCGTGGTCGACACGACGCGATATCGCTCCGCCGGCCGGGGCCGCCATGACGCGGGCGAATGGGCGATGCAGTATTGGGCCGTTCCGGACAGCGGCGCGTCAGTCGCACTCGCGATCCCGGCACAGGATCACATTACATTCGAGCTCGCAGCGCGACGTCCCGGGATTCCGACGATCCCGGGAGTGACGATTCCCGCTCGACCATCCGACGTCGTGCCGAGTCAGACGGGAGACGTGAACATCGTGTATCGGGAGAGGAAATTCTGAGACGCGGCTGCAGATGAGTGCCCCATCGATCTTCGATCGGCGCATCGGAACGGATGGCCGGACCTTTGCGAGAGCACGTAGGCTGTCGATGACCTGAACGCATGGAGAGTGAGATGTCGTCGTTGCGTCGCACGCTCGAAGGTGATGTGCTGGTCCATCATCTGAAGCGCGATGAGCAGATGATCGATCAGGATCTCGTCGCTCGTCACGGCAGGAGCGCGCGTACACTCGTGAAGCAGGGCCCGCTGCGCATGACGGTGATCGCGCTGGCCGCGAGCGGCACCCTCGCGACTCATCGGGCGGAAGGGCCGGTCACGATCCAGCTTCTGGAAGGGGACGTCGTCTTCGACGTCGCGGAACAGGAGTATCCGCTTACCGCTGGTGACGTGCTCGTGATCGCATCGGGAATTCCGCACAGCGCACGCTCGAACAGTGGATGCGTGTTGCTCCTCACGGTCGTGCACCTTCCGACACCTGAATCGGTCGTCACCGCGACGTAATGAGCTGACTCACGATGAATGTCATTGCGAATCTGCTTGCCGTCGGGATCTCGTCAGCGTGCATCGCGCTCGGTATCGGTGGAACTCGACCGCACACGCTGCTTCCGCACGAGAGCGACGCCGCGCTTCGGGATCGATACGGGCTGACGGATCGCCAGATCTCCGTGGCGCGGCTCGCGGTCCGCGTGTGCAGGAACGTGGAGGTGGCGGAGCGATCGGAGCTCGGCGAGACTGCGCCGAACGAGAAGGTGGGAGCGCGTCAACGCCGAGAGGAACACGTCGAAAGTGGGAGCGCGATCGCGGCCTGGGAAAGCGAGTGCGCGGATGTCATACGGTTGCCACGCTGGGCTCGCGTCTAATTGCTGGTCTCGAATCTGCACAGGTGAACGATTGGAGGTCCAATCCTCATCGAGGTGCCGAATGCGTGGAGAATTCGTGAAAGCGTGCGCCGCTCTTCTTGTACTGGGCTGCTCGAGTCTTGGCGGATCGGGAGCACCGTCGTCGGATACGTCGCCCGCCCCGGCCAGCGCTCCGGTCAAGGCGTGGCAGGTGAAGACGAGTTATGTGCTCGACCTCTGGCTTCATGGATACGCGATGGTGCAGCGCGATACCTCGCAGGTGCCGTTCTTTCGGCGCGGCTATCGCGACATGATCGCGTCGGCGAAGAGCGCCCGCGGCGTCACGACGCAGCTCGATGCGAACATGGCGCAGCTCCAGCGCGGCTTCGATGCGAATCCGGCGCTTCTCTCCGGGCAATTTCTGGCCTTGCAGGAGCGCACCTGGGAGGAGATGCAGGCCGACATCACCGCATTCCTCCAGGCGGACGGCGATCCGAATGCGGCCCGGGACTCGACCATGCGCCCCGCCATCGCGGCGTACGGGCAGAGTTATCGAAGCCGGGCGGATCGCGAATGGCTTCGGCTATTCGCGCAGTCGCTCACCGACGAGAATACGCGGTTCTACCAACAGTACTGGAACGATCGCCAGCGCGAGCTCGCTCCCGTGCTCGCGGCCGTGGATTCACAATTCACGCAGCGCTATTACCCGCCGCTTCGAGGGTACCTCAACAACTCGCAGCTCGACAAGGGCGAGATCCTGCTGTCGCTCCCGCTCGACGGCGAGGGCCGCACGATCACCGCGGGCCAGCGGTCGGTCGCGGTCGAATTTCCGGCGAAAACCGATTCCGCGGTCGAGGCGGTGTACGTGTTCGTTCACGAGGTCGCCGGGCTCGCATCGGGGCAGGCGGTGTCCGACAACACGACGCCCGTGGAAAAGCAGACGGGCGTTGCATCCAACTACCAGAGCGCGGCGGCCGTCCGCGGTGGAGCGATACTTCTCAAGCGCACGATCCCGGACATGGTGCGGGGTTACGAGCGCTACTATCTCACGGCGGCACGTGGGCGCGGCGCCGCCTCGAACGTGGACGACGAGTTTGCGCGCACGTTCCCGTTACCGCAGGCGATGCTCGACGCGATTGGAAAGCAGGTCGATCGGCTGCTCTCG
>DATGDQ010000217.1:0-5222 GCA_035310785.1 Gemmatimonadaceae bacterium
TCTGGAAGACCTGCGCGACGGTTTCGTGCACGGCGACGATGCCGAAGCGGCGGCGCTGTGGGACGACATGATCAAAGGGCAGCTCCCCGAGCGCGTGGGGAAGTGCGTCGTCGGCTATGATTGTTGAGGCGAGAGCCGGCGCGCCGCAATCGCGCCGGCCTCCACATAGCTCGTCTATTTCTTCTGCTTCTGTCCCCGACTCGCGCGCTGCTTCGGGTCCGGCACGACGCCGAGCGCGGATGCGAGATCGATCTGGTGGTCCTGCTCCTGTTTGATGAGCTCCTGCAGCACCTCCGCGAGCGCGAACTCTCCCAGCTCCTCCGCCTGTCTGATGCGTTGCCGGTAGTTGTTGATCGTGTCGTCCTCCGCGCGCAAATCGGCCCAGAGCATCGCCTCGTTATCCTCCGACACCTCGACCGCTGCGGGCGTGTGCGTCGGATATCCTCCGTAGTAGTCGATCTGCCGAGCGATCGCGAGTGCGTGATCGAGCTCCTCGTGCGCATGCTTCTCGAGCTCGCCCGCGATGTTCTGAAAGCGCGCAGTATCGAGCTTCTGGCTGAAGATCACGTACTGAATGATCGCCTTGTATTCGCGGGCGAGGTCCTGCTGAAGCCCGTCGAGGAGTTGTTCGCGTGTGGCGGGGCCAGATGAGGTCTTGGAGCGGGACGCAGGGTCTTGCTGTGCCATGATCAGTCTCTAGCGTATAATGTGAAATCCAACGATGTGCGTGCCACGTGTTCACGCAGGAAACTCGCCATCACGCGAGAGGAAGAAGCTGGCCGAAGAGCAAACGACATCGCAAGACACAAACAGGTCTACACAAACGGGGAATTACGGATGAACGAGCAAAGCGGTACAACGCCGATCGCGAAAGTAACCCTGGCGGAGAAGTTCGCTGCCATCAACGATCAATGGAATCCACGAGTGGTCGGAGAGCTGAACGGCCAGCAGGTAAAGCTCGTCAAGTTCACGGGGCCGTTCGTCTGGCATCATCATCAGCACGAGGACGAGTTCTTTCTGGTGCATCGCGGCTCCTTCCGTATGGAGTTCCGCGACCGTACGGTGAAGCTCGAGCCTGGTGATTTCCTGATCGTGCCGCGCGGTGTCGAGCATCGACCCGTAGCGGACACGGAAGCCGAGGTCCTGCTCTTCGAGCCGGCGACCACCCTCAACACCGGCAACGTGGTGAACGAACGCACGATCTGGGAGCCGAAGCACCTGTGAGCCCGCTCCGGATCGGTGGTCGGTTTCGGAGGTCGTGGAGCAGCTCGTCCAGCCCACCGATACCGTCGACCCGACGGCCGGAACGCGAGCGCTCGTTCAGGCACACGCGGCCATGATCGCATCGCTTCAGAATCCGAGTGGCGTCTCTCTTACGGGACCTGATGCAGACCCATCCCGTCTTCGGCCCGCTCAATCTCTATCACTTCATCGTGGCACTGGGGCTGCACGATCAGTGTCATGCGGCACAGATCCGCGAAATCGGCGAATCCGTTGCGGCTACCTAGCGTGACACGGCCTCGCGGCACTCGATCGAGTGCACGAGGGATGTGTACACTTTTCTGGAGCTCACATGCGACCTCTCGGAATCCTCGGCGTCATCCTGATCATCTTTGGTGTCGTTGTGCTCGCCATGAGAGGGATCAGCTACACGAAGGATCGCGATTCGGTGAAGATCGGAGGAATCGAGCTGTCGAAGGAGGACCGCGGGTTCGTTCCGCCAGTGGCGGGAATCATCGCGGTCGTCGCTGGCATAGTGCTCGTGGCGGCAGGACGTAAGAAGGTCTGAGGCGCTGGGTAGCGAGCTCGAAATGCGCACCTCGTTGGCCGCGGCGCTCGCCGCGGTCGTTTTCGCGTGCGGCGGCGAGTCCGCCCTCGTATCCGGGAGCAGCGATTCCCACGAGTTCGCGAGCCGCGCGCGCAGGGCGATCCCCGTTGGGGCCGGCGACTCGAGTGCCGAGCGCACGCTGATCGCGAACGGGTTCGCATGCACGCACAGCGATACGCTGCTCTCCGATGAGGGCGACACCCTGCAGGCGCACTCCGCGCCCGAAGACCCGGGAACGGAGTACGTCACCTGCGATTACGTGCGTCGGCGCCGCTGGGGCCAGAAGACCCAGCGGCGCTATGTGATCGTGCTATACGTTCGCCAGCATCGCATTGACCGCGTGTTCGCCGTCACGCACCTGCGTGAGGTGCAGTGAGCGCACCATCAGTGGTCGATACCTCGCCCCGTCTCCGACTGGAGCTCATCGATCTTCTTCGACGCCTCGGCCTTGGTGAGATTCTCGTCGAACGGCTCGCCGGCTTCTTCCGAGAGCGTTCTCAAATACGACGCCTGCGCGCCGGTCATGCTCTCGTTGCCTGTGACCCATTCGTCGGGATCCTTGCGCGTGTTCGTCGGTGTCGGGTCATTCGTATCGTTCGCGCCGCGTGAGTCATCGGCGTTCCGGTTCGACCGCTTGGGATCTCTCGTGGACATCACTCGCTTCTCCTCTCCGCTGATTCGGTCATCGTGAAGTGGCACTTCGAGTAGCATGACGCATGCCGAAGGAATGCCGAAGCGCCGGCCCAGCGGACTTGGCCTGACGGGCCCTACCGTGCGTCACGCGTCGTGAGCGACTCCTCACGCTACATCGTTCCGGGCGCACGGCACCGCGCCGAGCAGACGATCGATCGAAGCAGATTCATCTGCACGCTCCAGCGCGCGCGATCTCCGCTCGAGGCACAGGAATTCCTGCGCGAGATGCACGAGGAGTTTCCTGACGCGACGCACAATTGCTGGGCGTACGTCATTGGAGCACCCGGCAGCACGGATCGGATCGGCATGAGCGATGCCGGTGAGCCCCACGGGACTGCCGGGCGACCGATGCTCACCGTCCTCCAACACAGCGGAGTCGGAGACATCGCCTCCGTCGTCACGCGCTTCTACGGCGGAACGAACCTCGGCACGGGCGGTCTCGTGAAGGCCTATGGGAGCAGCGTGCAGTTGGCGCTCGCGACGATGCCCCGCGCCGAGCGGATAGAGTACGCCACGATGACGGTCGCGGTGGGATACGAGAGCATCTCCGCGGTTAGGCAGCTTCTCGCTCGCTTCGAATCGATGTCCGAGGGCGAGGCATACGGCGAAAAGGCGACCTTTCGGCTGCGCGTGCCCACGGCGCATGTGAACGCGATGCGAACGGCCCTCCTGGACGCAACGAGCGGAAGAGCCGATCTCGAGATCGATGAGCATGGTGCGAGGTGAGCGCCTGATCGGGTTCCGACGTCCGACGCTACCTTTCGAGGAGCAGCATTCGTCTCTCACCCGGGGCATTGGTGGCGCTCACTGCGACGATCTACAACTTCGACGTCGAGCTCGCGAATGTCGATCGGGGCGTGTACGAGACGCTCGCAGTGCGCGTTGCCCAGCAGCCCTCCGAGACCGATGAGTATCTGCTCACTCGGGTGATCGCGTACTGCCTCGAGTACGCGGAAGGCATCACGTTCTCACGCGGGATCGCAGAGCCTGACGAGCCGCCCCTCTCGGTACGCGACCTCACCGGCACTCTCCAGCTGTGGGTGGAGTTCGGGTCACCCGACGCGGCGCGCCTGCACAGGGCGAGCAAGGCATCCCCTCGCGTCGCGATCTACACGCACAAGGACCCGCTTCAGCTCCTTCGCGCTCTCGCCGGTGAACGAATCCATCACGCCGAAGAGATCGAGCTCTACGCCGTGAGCCGCGAGCTACTGACCTCGCTCGCGACGCGGCTGGAACGGCGCATGGCGCTTCAGCTTTCTCTCACGGAAGGACATCTCTATCTCACGGTCGATGGCGACTCGCTGGACGGTGCGATCGAGCGTCACTCGCTCGTGGCTCCAACCTAGTAGCGTGCGCTTTTCGGGACGCACGATGGCGGAGAACTCGATGGTTGGCGGGATGAGATGTTCGACTCTGACAGGCTCATCATCGAGGTCGCGGACCCGGAATGATCGGCCGCGTTCTGCTCGTCCCAGCATTGACCCGGCGTGCGACTGACTCGCGCCTGCCACGACGGACGGTGCCAAGCGTAGCTGGCGAGGCTATCTTTCACTCGACTCATGACTACTTGCTACATCCGGTGACCACACCCCGCCGCCCTCGTCGGCCCCGTCGTCGCACGAGCTCCGCGCCGCGTCCCACTTCGCTCCCCACCAGTCGAAATGCCTATCAGGCCACGCGCGAATGGCTGCTGGCGCGACACGGATCGGTGTGCGCGTACTGCGAGCGACGATTCGATGCCGAATTGATGACGCTCGATCACGTCACGCCGCGCCGCGGACAAACCGCGTACGATCGCCGTGACAACCTCGTGCTGTGCTGTCCCGCCTGCAACGCGCAGAAGGCAGACCAGCCCTTCCTCGCGTTCCTGCTTGCGCGCCGGTCGCGTGCCGCCAGCCTCTTACGCTATGGCGAGCACTTGAGCCCGATGCTGCTGCAGCTCGCACGCGAGATCGCCGGGCCGGAAGCATCCGCCCGCGCCTCGCGGCTCGCGGATCCGGATTACCCGTATGCCGACTGATCAGTCGACCAGGATCGATCGGCAGCTCGGCAAGCTGATCGATCATCTCGAGTGGGCGGACAGGCGCGTGCTCGATTCGCTTCGCGCGATGCCGCATCCCGATCAGCGCGCGATCGATCTCTACGCGCACGTGCTCGGCGCCGAGCACGTGTGGGTGTCTCGCATTCTTCAGCGCGCGCCGCGCGAGAAGGTGTGGCCCGATCTCACACTCGAACGCGCCTCCTCGCTCGCGGCCGAGAATGCGGCCGAGCTGCGAGCGATTCTGGAGAGGCACTCGGCCGACGAGCTGGAGCGGAAGCTCACGTACACCAACAGTGCGGGACTCGACTTCGAGTCGACGATCGAGGACATGCTGCTTCAGGTAGTCCTGCACGGATGCTACCATCGCGGACAGGTCTCGCTGATGGTGCGAGCGTCCGGCGGCGAGCCGTCGCCCACGGACTACATCGCTTTCATTCGTGGAGCTCCGGCGGCTGTGACGCCCCCGCCTCGCCGGTAGCGCGATCGTCGTCCGAACGGACGGCCAACTACAGATTCACGATGAAGAGCATCAAGAGAAGGATCGCTGCGAAGATCCCGCTGTTCTTGCGAATGGCGAGCATCAGCAGCAGGACGGGGACGATGAGTGCGAGTTTCTCGTTGAACAGCATGAGTCGCGTGGGGGCGTTATGTTCGCTCGGT
>DATGDQ010000218.1:0-13581 GCA_035310785.1 Gemmatimonadaceae bacterium
CGCCGGCGAACAGCGCGCTGTCTCTGCGCCCGAGCTCCGGATCGTAGGGGTGCCGCCGTTGCTCCAGAGTGCGCACCACGAAGTTCGCGCCGAACGGCAGCGTGTCCCGTGTGAGCTCCACGGGCTCGCTACCGAGATCGCGCGCAGCGTACGCGTTGTCCACGTGCGGAAGCGCCACCTTCAACCAGTGCGGCGGCGTGCCCTCGAGCTCCGGGGTGATCGGGCCACCGAAAAAGGTGGCATCGGGCCACGCTCGAAATGCCTCCGTATAGGCGCGTAGCCACGCTGCATCGACGATCACGTCGTCATCGATCCAGGCGATGTAGACACCTCGTGCCTCCGCGATCGCCGCATTGCGCGCAAGCGATAATCCGATTCGTGGCTCGACGAGCACGCGCAAGGGCAACCGCTCCGCGTATTTCCGAAGCGATGCCGCCGTGTCATCGTCCGAGCCGTTGTCCACGACCAGCAGCTCCCACTGCAGTGAAACGGGGAGCTCGAGCGCGGTGAGCGAGTCCAGCGTGCGATCGAGCGCGCGGGCGCGATTGCGCGTGCAGATGGCGACGGTAACGAGCATGAGAGTGGACGTGGTGAGTCAGCCGAGCCTTCGCGTGAGCCGTCGCACGGTGTACTCGAACGCACCCTCGAGCTCACGCACCGTGGCACTGGACTTCTCCGCACCCACGCTCTGCCACCAGTAGCGTGCGACCTGCCAGCGAGTGGGCAGGTCGAACATGCACTTGGCGTAGTAGGCGCCTCGCCCGTGATCATAGCTTCGCCACAGCGCCGCGATCGCCGCGGAATCTCGACGTCCGTGATGATGGTGAACCACGGGCTCCGGGACGTAGCTTCCCGCGAAGCCCGCCGCGGATGCGCGGGCAACCGCATCCACATCGTCGTTGCAGAACGGCGTTCCGGGGCCGAGGGCATTGTCGAAGCCACCGATCCGCTCCAGCACTTCTCGCCGAAAGGCCATGTTCGCGCCCTGCACCAGACCGGTCGGCACGACGCTGTAGGGTGGAATCGGGATCGGCGAGGGGTCCACGCGAATCGTGATCGGATGATCGTCTGTGTCGTAGAGCAGAATGCGTCCGCCCATGTATGCGCGCTCGGAGCTGGCGAACGCCTCGACCACTCGATCGATGTAGTCGACCGCCGGATAGCAGTCGTCGTCCGTGAACGCGAGGAGCGCACCGCGCGCGGCGCATACGCCGGTGTTGCGTGCGCGTCCCAGCCCCGGTCGTGGCTCTCCGACGATCGTGGTGCGAACGTCCAGGCTGCGACTCAGGATGGGCAGCAGGTGCTGGGTATCATCGACCGAGCCATTGTCCACCATCACCAGCTCCCATGGCGCACGCGCGCGCATTCGCCCGAGCGCGGCGAAGAACGCCTCGAGCCGCTCTGCCCGATTGCGCGTGCAGACGATCAGCGAGACGAGCGGGAGATCGGCTCGCGCCCCGTCGTCGCTCACACGAGTGGCGTGACGTCGTCCGTCGGCGCAGCCGCGCTCTCGCCGTGCTCGAGGCGGAGCCGCGGATTCATCTGCACCGATCCAACGAACGCGAGACCTTCTGCGACATTCACCTGCGCGCTCGGTCCGGGGAACACTTCGCGCGAGGTGAGCGTATCCCAGACGAGCGACTGGATCGTGTACACGTTGGACGGGACGTTCAACTGGAGATCGATCTCGAGAGTGAACGCGCCGCTGTAGGGCAGCGCGATTCCGTTCAGCGCGGTATCCGTGGAGAACACCGTGATTCCGCTCTCTACCGACGCGACGCGCAGCATCACCGATTCGCGCGTTCCGGTCCAGTGCGGGCGAACCGTGCCGGTGATGACGACGGTGATCACGCTGCCCGACGGCACTTCCGCCGGCGCGCGCAGGCGCATCGACTCGATCCGCGTCGCCGAATCGCCGGCGATCGCATCGGCGGTGCTCGAGGTGTTGCCGACGTACGCCGCGATCGTGTCGCCGGGAGTTCCGCTGTGCACCACGCGCCCGCGATTGAGCAGGATCGCCTTCGTGCACAGCTGCGCGATTCGGTCCAGCTGATGCGACACGACCACGAGTGGGACCTGCTGCTCGCGCATCTGGGCGATGCGGCCGAACGCCTTCTGCTGAAACGCGGCATCGCCCACGGCCAGCACCTCGTCGATGATCAGCACGTCCGGATCGAGATGCGCTGCGATCGCGAAGCCGAGTCGCGCGTGCATACCGCTCGAATACCGCTTGACGGGTGTGTCGATGAAATCCGGAATGCCCGCGAACTCCACGATCTCATCGAACTTGGCGGCGATCTCTCCGCGATGCATCCCCATGATCGAGCCTTGCAGATAGATGTTCTCGCGACCCGTGAGGTCCGGGTGAAATCCCGCCGACAGCTCGATGAGTGCGCCGATCCGTCCCCGCACCGAGCAGCCGCCGCGCGTGGGACGAACGATGCGCGTGAGGAGCTTGAGCACGGTGGACTTCCCCGCCCCGTTCGGCCCGATGATACCGATCGCTTCACCCGGTCGCACCTCGAAGGACACATCGCGCAGCGCCCAGAAATCGCCGGACTGGAGATCGCGCCGATCGTCACGCGAAGCGCGTCTGATGAGTCGGCGCCCGAGCGCGGGAAGCAGATCGCGCAGGCTGTTGTGGACCTCACCGTAGCGAAATTTCTTCCAGACGTGCCTGAACGAGACGGAGGCGTCGCTCACGGCCGTTCAGATGTATTCGGCAAACACGAACTCCGAGCGATGGAAGATCATGGCGCTTATG
This sequence comes from Gemmatimonadaceae bacterium, assembly GCA_035310785.1. GTDB lineage: Bacteria > Gemmatimonadota > Gemmatimonadetes > Gemmatimonadales > Gemmatimonadaceae > FEN-1250. Next base: position 2,765 of record DATGDQ010000218.1, read on the forward strand.
CCAAGACCGAGTGTGGCCCAGAGCGCCGCATACACCAGATATCCCGGCGACCACACGACGACGCCATCCGGCGCGACCAGCGGCAGCAGGAGATCGTGCCGGTCGACGATCGTGAGCCGCAGCCCTTCGAGCAGCGGCGACAGTGGATTCAGCATGATGAGGGGCGCGAGCCGCTGTCCCATCATGGCGGGATCGAAGAAGACTGGCGTGAAGAAGATCCCGAAGGTGAGCATCACCTGCACGATGTACTTGACGTCGCGGAAGAAGAGATTGGCGCAGCTCAGGAACAGGCTCGCGGCGACGGTGAGCAGGAAGAGCAGCAGCAGGAGCACGGGCACCCAGAGCAACTGCATCGACAGGTGCACGCCGAGGAACGGAAGCACCAGTACGAGCACGAGCGCGCCGATCGCCGCGTCGAACGCCTGGCCGAGCGTGGCGGCCAGCGGCAGTACGGCGCGCGGGAAGTAGACCTTGCTCACGAGCTGCAGATTGCCCGTGAGGCTCTGCGTCGCGAAGGTGATCGTGCCGACGAAGAAGGACCACGGCAGCGCCTTCACGGCGATCGCCGCGATCCCGGCGAGATCGAGCGGTGCGCCGGACTTGCGGGTCATCGCGTATCGCACGAGACACCCCGAGAGCACGACGAGCGCCGGCATCAGCAGCGCCCACCCGAAGCCGATGACGGCCTGCTTGTAGCGAATGCGCACGTCGCGCAGCGTCAGTTGATAGAGCATCTCCCGGAATCGCCACAGCTCGGTAGCCGCTTCGCGCAGATCTTCCGCGTACGTCGGCGATGGCTCGTCATCGACGTACGAATCGTACGCGATCTCCCCTGGTCTCCCGGATGCAGGCGCCTGTGTCCCGCTGCCGCGCTCCTCCGGTTCAGCTGCGATCGCACGGCCATTCGCGGCAGGCGTCAAGAATCACCTCGCAAGAATCACCTCGTAGGTGGTGCGACATGCTCGCGCAAGCTAAAGCGGGCGCTCGGGGTTGCATAGACGAATCGATGTTCGGGCGCGCCCGCGTGCCTATATTCCCGCCTGTACTCGCGCTTCGAGTGCAGCCGCGGTGATCGGCTGCGCACGAAATTGCATGACGGCACGACCACACCATGCGTGACGGACCCGCCGCGCGAGCCGTCCGCAGATGACACAACGTCTTTCCGCAGGAAGGATCCATTCGAGAACGCGTGAAACGACCGATCAAGGTTGCCGACCTCGAGCTGTGCGGGCCGATCGCAGACCTCACGGGGCTCGACGACTACGAATCCGCGAGGTTACTCGTTCGGCTCGACGGCACGCCGATCGGCTGGACCACCGTGCCGGTCGTGAACGGGCACTGCGATGCACGCACGCTCGTGGCCGCCGTGCGCCGGGATCTGCTCGAGCCGCTGGTGCGCGAGCTCGTACACCGGCGGCTCGGCGAGCCGCTCACCGACGACGCCCTGGACATCGAGACCCTGCTCGCCTACGTGCCGCCACGGAGAACGCACGCGAGCACGACCGTGTCCGTCGCCGTGTGCACACGCAATCGCCCCACCGATCTCGCACGCTGTCTCGATGCGATCGCCGAAATGTCGGTGTCGGCAACCGAAGTGCTCGTCATCGACAACGCGCCCTCGAGCGACGAGACCCAGAGGCTCGTGCGCGAACGCTATCCCCACGTCCGGTATTTCCTCGAGCCGCGTGCGGGGCTCGACTGGGCTCGCAATCGCGCCCTTGCGGAAGCCCGGGGCGCAATCATCGCGTTCACCGACGACGATGTGATCGTCGACAAGGGCTGGATCGAGGCAATCGTGGACCTGTTCGCCGATGCGCCGAACGTGCACGCGGTGACCGGGCTTGTGGTGCCGTTCGAGCTGGAGAGCGCGGCGCAGCAGGACTTCGAGCGCTACGGAGGTTTCGGTCGGGGCTTCGCGCGCGTGTGGCACGTGGCCGGCGCGCATCATGGCGCGGGGCGATTCGGCACCGGTGCCAACATGGCGTTCCGACGAGCGTTGTTCGACGAGATCGGTGGATTCGATCCATCACTCGATGTCGGTACACCGGCCGATGGCGGGGGCGATCTCGAGATGTTCTTTCGCATCCTCCAGGAAGGGCACATGCTCGTGTACGAGCCGCGCGCCGTCGTTCGTCACCGCCATCGGCGGGAGCCCGAGCGGCTCCGAAAGCAGATGCGTGATTGGGGAAAAGGGTTGTTCGTCTACATGCGCCGAAGCGCGGCTCGGTATCCGGGCGAGCGACGGGCCTTTCGGCGGCTGACCGGCTGGTGGATCCGGCGCTACATCATGCGCCGCTACCTGCTGTCGTTTCTTCGCACCGATCCGTATCCGCGCGATCTCATTCTCGAGGAGGTGCGGGGCGCGCTCGAGTCCAAGCGCGCTCACCGGGACGCGGTGGCCGGTGCGGAGCGCATCGCGCGCGAGTCGGGATCGCAGCGCTACGATTCGCTCGAGCGCGTGCGCCAACATCCCGCTCAGCCCGCAACTGCGCTCTCCGGGACGGCCGTCCGTACGATCGAGCTGACGGCCCCCGCGCTCCCGATCACGGACATCGGCGGCGCGCGCGCTGTACAGCTCTATCTCCTGCGCGACGGGCATCCTGTCGGGCAGTTCGAGATCGGCACGAATGGACATCCGCTCTGCCCGGCGCAGCTTCGCGACACGCTCGCCGACTTCTTCACCCCACCGATGCTGCTGAATCGGCGCGAGGAGATCGGCCAGAAGATCGAGCGCTGGTTCGCGGGCGACGATGCGAGTCACGGCGGCGTTGCGCAGAGACGTGCTGCCGCGCACGCACGGCTCGAGGCGGTCTCGATCGTGATCGCAACGTACGACCGCCCGTCGGACCTGCGCGCATGCCTGCGCTCACTCGTGGCGCAGGTGACCGAGCGCCGCACGGAGATCATCGTGGTGGACAATCACCCCGCGTCGGAGCTCACGCCGCCCGTGGTCGAGGAGTTTCCTCGCGTGCGCCTGGTGCGTGAGAACCGCCAGGGGCTCTCGTACGCGCGCAATGCGGGCATTGCCGCGAGTACGGGCGACATCATCGTCGCGACTGACGACGATGTCGTGATGCCACCCGACTGGCTGGAGAACCTGCTCGCGCCCTTCGACCGCGACGATGTCATGATCGTGACCGGGAACGTTCTTCCGGCGGAATTGGCGACTCGCGCGCAGCAGCTGTTCGAGCACTACGGCGGGCTGGGACGCGGATTCCTCCGTGTGGAGGCGGGCGGCGAATGGTTCGGATCGTGGTATCGCGAGGCGGTTCCGACATGGCAGCTCGGCGCGACGGCCAACGCCGCGTTTCGCGCCTCGATCTTCTCGCATCCCCGCATCGGCATGCTGGATCCCGCTCTCGGCGCCGGCTCACCCACCGGATGCAGCGAGGATACCGATCTGTTCTACCGCGTGCTCGCGGCGGGATTCACGATCGTCTACGAGCCGGCGGCGTACGTCTGGCATCATCATCGGCGCGAGATGCGTGCGCTCCGACGCCAGATCTACGCGTACAGCAAGGGGCACGTCGCCTACCATCTCAAGACGTGGATGGGCTACGGCGATACGCGCGCGCTCTTCCACCTCGCGCTCACCCTTCCCAAGTGGCAGCTGAAGAAGCTGCTGCGCTGGGCGCGCAGGTCCAACGACTATCCGCTCTCACTGATTCTGACCGAGATTGCGGGAAATTTCGCGGGCCCCTGGGCGCTGTGGCGCGCGCGACGTCGCGCGCGGCGCCTCGATGCCACCCGCGCGTGAATTCGACGAGGATCCCATGTCACTGCGCTACCGGTTGAAAGTTCGCATTCTCAAGACGCCTCGCGGCAATCTGCTGTGGCGGCGCTGGCGGGCACGGCGAGGCGACGTGGTCGGAAGCTACGCCGATCTGTCCGACTACGTACGTCGTTTTGCGCCTGGGAACAGCTTCGTCGACATCGGCTGCATGTGGGGCGTGAATGGCCAGTTCGCATTCCTGGCGGAGGAGGCGGGCGCGCGCGGCGTGAAGGGTGTTGATGTGTTCGGGCCGACACCGGAGTTCGAGCACACCCGGCACGAGCGCAACTCGTCCGTGGAGTTCGTCCTCGGCGACTGCACGCAGCCGGAGACGATCCGGCGCATCGGCCCCACGGATGTGGTGCTCTGCGCCGGTGTGCTCTACCATCATCCCGCTCCGTTCGATCTCCTCGTCGCGCTTCGTGCGCTGTGCCGGAAGACGCTGATCCTTCGCACGTCCACGATTCCCGAGATCCCCGGTCTGCCGAACGGCGCCGTGTTCTATCCGATGTTGAGCGCCAGGGATCGCGCGCTGTGGAATCTGTCCAGCCTGGGATTGCTCAATCAGGTGGGCATCAGCGATGCGTTCGATCCGCACCAGGGCTACGGCAACTGGTTCTGGGGACTCTCGCCGAGCGCGCTGCGGTCGCTCGTCGAGACGGCGGGCTTTCGCGTCGATCGGGTGGCGACGGAGGCGTTCGCACAGACGCTGGTATGCACGCCGGTGGAATCGGCGTTTCATCACGAGCTGCCGGATCCGGTGCAGGCGCAACAGCTGGGCGCCGACGTGTCGGCCGCGGGTATCGCGCGGCCGGCCTGACACGCGTCAACGATCGTCGCGAAGGCTGCCGAAGGGACCTATCCGCGCGTCGTGCAGCATGCGCATGCCGGCCGCGAGCTTCGCCTCATCCCAATGCATGAGAAATTCGCGATGTCGCCTCGCCATCTCGAGTCGCGGAACTCCCCCCTCGATGTCCTGCTCGACGGCGTTCATTCCCGTCACGTACCAGCCGCGCCAGCCCAGATCGTAGCGGCCAGGAAGCCCGAATCCTTCGCGGGTGTTCCAGGGAAGCAACACGACCATTACGAGGCAGAGCGCCGCCTGGACCCAGCGTCGCGGTGTGAGTGGAGCGTAGAGCTCCCAGATGAAGTACGTGGCGCACAGCGCGGGTACCGCAAAGAGGACGTAGCGCATCGGCATTCCCGACACCATGTCGGTGGCGGCTCGTCCCCATCCGATCGCGAGCGCGAGCACGGCGCATCCGCCCGCGAAGGACAGCAGTCCGAATGCGCGCTGGCGCTCTGACCCCGCGCTGTCAACGAGCGCCCGTACCAGTAGCAGCAGGGTGACCGCGAGCAACGCAACCGTCGCGATGATCGAGAGGGTCCATGCGTTGCGCACGGCAGCGCCCCACGCGAGTGCGAGGAATCTGAGCGTCGTCTTGAGCGACTGGAGGCGGCCGGGATTGGGAGGATTCCACCACGGCGTGACGTAGCCAATGAAGTAGACGGCCACGAGAATTGGTGCGACGATGGCGGAGGAGAGCAGCAACGTGCCGCTCGCAGAGCTCATCTTCCCTGCGCGCGCCGATCGGCGCTGTGCGAGTCCGGCCCACGCGGCCCACGGCGCGAGCGCGAGCGCGAACACGAGTCCGCTCGCGCCGGTGAGCGGAAGCAGCACGAGACTGGCGGCAGCGACGACCGCCTGCCGCAGCGTCGGTGTGCCTCGCTGGCGTGCGATCGCGAGCATGAGAGCGCAGATCAGAACCGCCGACGACACGAACTGGAATTGCCACGCCCACACGAGGTTTTCCCAGTCACCCAGGTGCAGGAGCGCGATCGGGAAGAACGCGTCGCTCGCGCGGGTCTCGCCGTCGCGAAGATATCTCGCGGTGAGAATCATCCCGGCCGCCAGCGCGGAGAGTGACGCGACATTCAGCACCATGCCCGCGCGAAAATCGTGCGTCAGCGCGAGCACGCCCAGCAGCACGAGCCGCGACAGCGGCGACCGATGCTCGTTGTTCTGCGCCCACAGCCATGACGCGAGGTGCGGCTCGTGCCCCGTCATGGGAGGCACCATCAGCCAGTCTTCCGCGAGCGGGATGTTGCGGCCGTAGCGAGCGATGCACGCGAGCGCGATGAGGACCATGATCGCCCACGTCCCCCACACGACCACGGTTGCGGGTCGAATCGCGCGCGTCCGTGAGGGGCTGATGCGCGCCACGCCGGGCGCGGAGACGGCCGGCGCCGCGCTCACGAGCTCGTGCCCGCCCGAGCCGTTGCTGCGTGCTCGGGAACGCGCGCGGGCTCCTCTGCCCGGAGCCACGTGGTGCTCACGCCCGGCCCCACACCGAGCGCCGCATACGCGCCGCCACCGGTTCGCAGTCGCCGCAGAATCCTGCGCAGCACACGCCAGTACCCGCCGCCCACGCGCATCAACCGGAACGAGGACGAGCCCATGTCCGGCGCGCGATTGATCCACGAGATGGGCACCTCGGCGACTCGATAGCCCATGACGAGCGGCTGAAGCCCCGTCTCTGCGTTCACCGCGAAGCCGGGCTCCTTCAGGACGAGCCGCGCGGCGACTTCGCGGCGCATGAGCTTGAGGTTGTTCGTGAGATCGCGAAAGCGGCGCAGGAGTACGAGCTGCGCGATCGTGTGAAAGCCCCGATTCGCGATCACCTTCTGGAATGGATAGTTGAGCAATACGCTGTGTCTGGAGAAGCGACTGCCCACCACGACGTCATATCCATCTGCCGCCGCGTCGAACAGATCGCGGATCTCCGGAAGGAGATGCTGGAAGTCGCAATCCATCGAGAGAATGTATCGTCCCGTCGCGACGCGATACCCGTCGGCGATCGCACGTCCGACGCCGTTGGGCGGCACGCGATGAACCGGCCGCACGCGCGCATCCTCGCTCGCGAGCGCCGTTATTACCTGGCGCGTCCCGTCAGTGCTGTTGTCGTCGACCAGAATGATCTCGTGCAGGTACTGGTCGTACAGCTCGCGCAGTCGCTGCACGAGCGGACGAACGTTCATTTCCTCGTTATGACACGGGATCACGACCGATACCGCTCCGTGAAGCTCCGCGTGCTCCGAGAGGCCGCTCGACGTGCGCTCGACCGTGCGCGGCGGCTTCTGCGCGTGCACCAGAATCGCCCCCGCCAGGGTGCGTGCGCCGGGCGTGTTCTCGAGCACGATCGAGAGATTGCGCAGCAGCCATATCAGCCGCCGGGTGAGTGGTGCGTACACGAAATCCGTGAACACTGCGAACACGCGAATGAAGCCGACCTCCGACATCAACTCGTAGAGCTGCGGCCTGCTCACGAGCGTGCGTGGGTCCCGCCTCCCGATGATGCGCTCGAGGGCGCGGCGGGCGCGAAGCATGATGTTCCAGGGGTTGCTCTCGAAGAACACCACCTCACCCCCTGGGCTCAGCAGCTCGTACGCCCGCTGCAGCACGTCGGAGGAGGTGCGACGGTCGAGCAGGTCCATGCCCACGATGAGATCGAAGTTCCGCCCCGCGAGAGGACCGGGCAGCGAAGCGAGCGCAATCACGGAGACGCGCCCCTCGTCTTGTGACGGTGGCGCTCCTGGCTGAAAGGTCACGGCAGTGATCGGGTTCTCTCCTCGCGACACGTAGAGGAGCTGGCGGGTGAATGCGCCTTCGCCGCATCCGAGCTCGAGGATGCTCTGTCCGGGGAGCAGGTGCACGAGTTGGCGGAAGGCGTGAGCGCGCCACAACATGCGGTCGGCTGCGATGGGATCGCGATTGCGCAGATACCAATCCCGGTGCCGCTCTCGCATCGCGAGCGTCTCGACGAGCGAACGCGTATGGTCGGACGACTCGCTCATGCGCCGAATATTACGAGGTCAGCTGGCTCACAGCAGTGCGAGCAGGCGTGCACAGCCGGCCGGAAACGACACGAGCCCCGGCATCGGAGCTCGTGTAGGAATGCGGCCCAACAGTTCGTGCTGCGATCAGTAGAGCTCCGTCCAGGAGCGACGCGTCAGGAACATCGGGCTGGCCGCGCCATTGAGCGCCTTCTTGAGCGCGCAGCTCGAGTAGTGGATGACGGCGTCACCGAGCAGTGTGCTCTGCTCCAGGTCCACGTTCGCGGCCATGACTCCACCGTTGAAGTGCCCACCCGTGCCCGCGGTCTTGAGGCTGCCCTTCACGATGACGGGACCATAGAACTCCGCGCCACCCTGCACGCTCAGATCACCCTCCACGAGCAGAATACCCTGCCCTACACCTCCGGTGATCTGCAGGTCACCCTTCGCGTAGATGATCGGAAAGTACGTCTGGCACGGAGCCATTGCGGGATTCGCGTGCAACGGGTCGCCCCAGTTTGCGGCATCTCCCGTATTGCAGGCGCCTCCGGCAATCGACGGGCCTAACCCGTTGAGATTTGCTCCCGCGTTGTAGGTCTTGTTGGCTGAGCCGGTCAGGGTGCTCCAATCGAGCCCTGGACCATAGTTGAAGTACGTGCTGTCCTTCGCGGCGGCGGGATCCTGCGCGACCTTCGGGGAGCCGGCCACGCAGCTCAAGTTGTTGCAACCCGCAGTGGTGATCTTTGTGGTGTCCGGGAGCACCAGCCCAGGAAGCCCCGGACCGAGCGGCGGACAACTCCAGTTGGACACCGAATCGTCGTTGCCATCCAGGAACGAACTGCCGCCGAGCTTCACCTGTGCCTTCGTCGTCAGAGCGGCGAGCATGTTGAGCTGCGGTACCGCGAGCGTGACGAGACCACCGAGGCGATGTCTTGCCTGCGCGCCGCCCGCCGGTCCGACGCGACCGGTGGACGTGACCAGAAACATCCCGTCGGCGAGCTTGCTGACACGAACGGTATCGAGTCCGCCATCGCCAGGGGAATACACGGTCGTGCCGAGCAGGCCGTTCACGCCCGTGTTCCACCCGGGCTGCCACTGCCCCGTGCCGACGATTGAGTTCATCCCGTATTCGGCCGTGGTGAGCGCGCGCGCCTGCAACGCGCTGTTCCGGCTGATGCGATATTCCTGCGTCGACGTGAAGAACATTCCGGTGATGATCGCGCCGATAATCACGATCGCTGCGAGCGCGACGGCCAGCGCGAAGCCCGGGCGGTTACTGGAGCGAGCAAGCATGGTGTCGTCCTGTCGGAGTATGAGCACTCAGTTGCGTGGAGCGATGGAGATGAACGTCGAGTCGGTCATCGGACCACGTTTGTAGCCGGAGGTGTGCATGTCCGTCGCGGTCTGCGCGCGCGCCGCCAGATCCACGCGGCGCACGAGCGTCTTGTCGGCCGTCACCGCGCCCGTGGAATCGCGGTAGGTGAACACGATGCCTCCTGTGCCGGCGAGATTCGGCGCTACGTACGGTCCGGCAACGGGTTGGAGTGCGTTGCACGCCGGAGCGCGTGACGGCACGCAGTCGAAGTAGCCGAGATACCAACTGCCTGACGCTTCCTGGTACAACTCGTAGTGCGCGCGTCGCACGATGCGAATGGGCGCACCGACGACGGTCGTGGGGGTGAGCGCAGGCGTCACCTGCAGCGTATATCCCGCCACCGCTTCACCGGCGGTCGTCGTGAGCCCGGTCGCGTTGGGACAGCTGGCACCCGTACCGACTGCCGCAGTGAGTGTATAGACCTTGAACGTGTCACCCGGCGCGTTGGGCACGGTGCCGGCATCGAAGATCAGCACGGTGTCACCCAGGGCCGGTGCCGCGAGCCACGACGTGAGCGCTGCCCCCGTCGCGACGTTGACCGGCGGCACCGTGATCGTCGTGCGCGCCACGTTGATGGTGCACACGACCGACGAGCCGGGTTGCGAGCGGAACTCGATGAAGTTCTTCCCCATCGAGTAGATGTCGCCGGACTGCGGAGCGAGCGAGCGGAGATCGCTCTGGAGCACGTACGCAGCATCCCGCGTCGAAGACCGCGTCTCGATGAGGGCGGAGCTATCCGAGTAGAAGCGCTGCTGTTGAACGAAGATCGTCATCACGCTCGTCATCACGACGGCGAGCAGCACGATCACGATCATCAACTCGACGAGGCTGAAGCCGCGACGATCCATCCGTCGCTCATGCATGCGATGCGGAGAGGTCAACATTTGACGTAGCTCCGGTACGCCTGCTTGACGACCGCACGCCGGCTCGAGGGTGTGAAGCTCAGGCTATCCGTCACGTCGTAGACGCGCGTGCTGATCTTCGTGACCTTCCACGACTCGCTGATGCCGCGCGTCGTCGCCGTTCCCGCGACGATGGACGCACACGCAGAGCCTCGAAGCGTTTCGAAGCGCGACGCAGCGACCGTTGCCGCGGTCGTCTCCTGAATGGATCCGCCCATCATGCGTGACACCGCTCCGCTGGTGGCGACGAGGCCGCCCAGGCCGATGGTGAGCAGAATGACCGTCACCATGAGCTCGATGAGAGTGAAGCCTCGTCGCGCGGACGCGCCGCGCCGTCTGGCGAGGCTGCGTCGAGTGGTTGATGTCTTCACAGAGAGCACCCCGTACGAGTGATTTTCCCGAGCGCGAGCACGCACACGCTGTCGCGCGTGGAGCCGTTGGTCACCACGAACTTGAGCGTGGCGGTGTTCCCGGTGACCATGCCGCGCGAATCGTAGGTGACCGTATCCCTGGTGGAGGACACCGTCACGCCGAACTGCGAGCCGAGGTCCTGCTGCAGGATGATCGTGCTCGCCGTCGGGCTCACACCGATGAGCGACACGACGTTCGCCGCGCGCACGATCAGCACCTTCTGATTCGTCTGAATCGCCGTCGCGCGCCCCTGCGCGAGCATGGCGCCGATCTCCTGCTTTGCGGAATGCACCTTCATCCCGTTGGTGATCGTTCCGTACCTGGGCACGACGACCGCGAGCAGGACGCCCACAATCGTGATGACCATCAGTACCTCGATCAGCGTGAAGCCGCGTCGTCGATGCATATGCGTTCCGGTTTCTGGTTTTCGCGCTTCTAATGCGCCCTTCATGCCACGCACAACGTGCATAGCGACAACGACTTGCGATTTTCCGAGCGATCCTCACCGACACTTTTCTATCTG
>DATGDQ010000219.1:0-11596 GCA_035310785.1 Gemmatimonadaceae bacterium
TCTCACCTCCCAATCCAATACGTCACCTTCACCTGAAACAGATTCACCGCCTTATCCCGAAAGATCGCCCCCGTCGCACTCCCGAAATCGAAGTTCCCGTTCGGATCGAACCCCGCCCGCTGCTGCGTCCACACGAAGTACACCGTCGATCCCGGCCGATACTCCCACCTGAGCACCGCGCTCCCACGTAGCGATCTCGTTGTGAAATCGGGGTCAGCGAAAGAGAAGGCAGGAGCAGGCCCCGCCCCATCCGGATCCACCATATAGGTCGCAGACGCCCCCGATCCCGCTGACCCCGACCCCGTCGCCGGCGTCCGCACGATCGTCCCGATATCCTCCCCATACACCAGCTTCTTCACGCTCCTCGGCTTCTCGAACTCCCTGAAGCTCGAGTACGCCCCGCTCGCGATGAACGGCTGCACGAACAGCTGCAGCGTCAGATTCGGCGAGAACGTCCAGTTGATGCGCGTGTCGAGCGAGATCGTGCGCGTCTTGATGTACGCGAACACGTAGCGGTTGCCGAAGAACGCGACGTCCGTCGAATCCGGAACGGTCGTCACGTACTGCGCCGCGTCTTCATCGCGATTGAAGGTCGGCGAGAGCTGCACGAACATGCTCGCCATCGGCTTGAACGCGATGCCCGGTGACAGATTGAGCGTGCGCGTCGGCGAGTCCACGCCGTGCGCCACCTCGACGCTCATGTCGAGCACCGCGCGTTTGCGCGCATCCGTCGACACCTGGAAGTGACCGAAGTTGTAGCCCGTGTGCTTCACCACCGGGCCGCCGCGCGTGAGGCGGTCGTCGTCGAGCGTCGGCTTGCGGATCCAGAACGTGCGCAGATTCCAGTAGTTCGGGAACTCCATCGAGTAGAACGCGTGCAGCTCCTCGTCGGTCTCGAGCCCGTCGTACGTGTACTGTCGCTGCTGGCCGAAGATCGTGCTGATGTTCCGGTACCAGCTCGTCGGCAACGTCCACACGCGGCTGATGTTGGCGTTCATCCACTTGTAGTCGGCCCGATCGAGATACGCGATGTCGTTCACCTCGAAGCCGGGGCTCCGCCAGTTCTGCATCAGCTCCCAGCGCCAGTTGCCGCCGTCCTTCGCGAGGCGCGTGTAGAATCCATAGCCGCGCAGCGCGGTGGCCAGCGTGTCGTACGACGCGTCGAAGAATCCGCCGCCGCGCTCACCGCGATCGGGGCGCTGAAAGTAGTGCGCGCTCGAGCGCTCGGTCGCCGCGATCGATGCCGCCGACCCTTCCACACTCGACACCACCGCGCTCCCCGCCCACGAGTAGTCGTGATGGTGCCACGTGTGCGTCCAATCCAGCCCCGCCGCCTCGGCGCGGCCGCGCAGATGATCCGTGAGCACGGTATCATCGAGCCGGCGCGCGGTGGACGTGAGCGCGACGCCGATGGCCGAGTTGCCGTTGTTGAGCTCCTTCTGCACGCGACCGACGAAGTAGTTCGAGAGCGGCTCCACCTCCTGCCTGAGCGGCGTCGGTGTCGACGAGGTGAGATATCGCTCCGTCTGCGAGCTCGTCACCGCATCGAGCAGCCCCACGATGTAACCGCTGTTCGTTCGCCCCGTGATCTTCGCCGCGCCGATGATCGGCGTGTAGTCAGGGGCATCGGCGAAGGTGGATCGTCCCTGCACCAAGTCCGAGAGCTGCGGCAGCCGCCCGATGCGTCGCGAGTAGAACAGGTCGAGACTCGACGTGTTGCTGCAGAAATTACAGCTCATTCCGCCGAAGCTGAACGCGCTCGACCCGGCGATGAAGAACGGGCGCTTCTCGTCGTAGAACGTCTCGAACGGCGAGAGGTTGAGCGTCGCCGGGTCGACCTCCACCTGGCCGAAGTCCGGATAGAATGTCGCGTCGAGCGTGAGATTCGACGTGAGCAGATACTTCACGTCGCCGCCCGCGCGAAGGCGCGTGTCGTGGCTTCCGTGAAAGGGATCGTTCCCGTCGACGGTCTGCAGCTGCTCGCCCGTGAGCACGTACGGAAGAATCTCGAGCTGCCGCGGCCGCTCACCGATGCGAATGCCCTCGATCGTACCATAGTACGCCGGCCCGCCCGCGTCGCTCTTACGCCAGAACGACCACATGTCACGCTCGTTCAGCCTGTCCTCGTAGCGCCAGATCTGCATCCCCCATAGCTGCACCGAATCGCGCGAGAATCGAAGCTGCGAGTACGGGATGCGCATCTCCGCGGTCCATCCCTGCGTGTCGATCTTCGTCGCCGCGGTCCAGATCGGATCCCACCCCTGATCGCCGTTGAGCTGGTCGCCGCGCACCCCCGCGGGATTCACCTCGAACAGCGCCTGGTCGCGATGATTGTGGTACGGGTCGAGGATGACGATGAGCTTGTCCGTGGTGAGCGAGTTGAACGTTCCGTTGTTGCCGTTTCCGTCGAGGAGCTGATCGCGTCGCGCGAGCGGCGCACGCACGCCGCGCCCGCCCCCAGGCTCGGTCATGCGCGCGCCGATGTAGAGCGCCTCGTCATCGTAGAGCAAACGAATCTCCGTCGGCACCGACGCCGGCGCGCCCTCATTCGGCTGATACTGCCGCAATCCGGTGATCGGCGTCGCGGCACGCCACGCGGAGTCGTCGAGGCTGCCATCGATGTCGATGGGGCCGGTGCGGCGCGCGGCGCGCGCGACCGGCGCGATGGGTGCGGAGGCGCGCACGCTGTCGGTGTTCTGCGCACGTGCGGGGGAGGAGATGGCGACGCTCGCGAGGAGCGCGAACCACATCGCAGTAGTAAGCGCGGATCGCATGATGGCATCTACGAGAGTGAGCGCGACGCGGTTTCGACATCGATGGTGACGCGCGTCGCGTGTCCGAGTCGCGAATGAATCGGTCTCGTGGTTGGATGCTCATGTGCGCCAAAGCGTTTGAACAGGCGTGCACTCGCGAACTCGACCGCTGCGGCGTACCTTTGCCCGCTCGAGGCCCCTCCCTCATCAGCTCGGATTCCCAATGAGAAGAGCTCTGTTCGCGCTCGCCGCATGTGCGATCGGCATCTCGACACCCGCCTCGGCGCAGCAGGCCGATGTCATGAGCGTCATCACTCATGGGGTCGACGCATTCAACAAGGGCGACACGAAGACGTTCGCGAGCACGTGCGCCAGCGAGACGTCCATCATCGACGAGTTTCCGCCTCACGAGTGGCACGGCTCGGGCGCCTGCGAAAGATGGATGAGCGACTACGACAGCAACGCGAAGCGGAACGGCATCACCGACGGCGTCGTGACGCTGGGCGAGCCTTCGCACGTCGATGTGACGGGCGATTACGCCTATGTCGTCATTCCCTCCACGTACACCTGGAAGGAGAAAGGCGTCGCCATGCGCGAGGACGGCTCCGCGTTCACCTTCGCGCTGCACAAGACAGCGGCGGGATGGAAGTTCGCCGGGTGGTCCTGGGCCAAGAAGTAGCAGCCGATGCGGGCCATGCACGTTTCGCGACTCCACCAGCTTGCATGATCGACTCCGCCCTTAGCACCGCGCTCGCCGATCGCTACCGGATCGAACGCGAGATCGGCGCCGGCGGAATGGCCACGGTGTATGTACGCATGGTCAGCTCGTGCTTCTCGCGAGCCTCCTGATCTCCGCGGCCATCGCCCGCACCCGCTCCGGATCCTTTGCCACCTTCACGTCCCGATCCACCTGCCCCGCGAGCGCGTCGAGCGCCTTGCTCCGCGCGCTCCCGCTCTCCCTCTCCGCAGCGTCGAGCGCGCCAGCGATCGATGATGTCCGCTCCTCCGCGAGTCCTTTCCCGCGCACGAGCTGGTCGAGATACGCCCGCACCACCACGAACGCCGCCGGCCACACGATCTTGGGCTGGCTCTGCGGATTGTACTCCTCCATGTGCACCAGCTTCGCCGCCTCGAGCTCGTTCTTCGAGAACGCGTCGCCCGGCGTCAGCTCCAGCACATCGAAGCCGCGGTCGAGCTCCGACGAGTAGATGTAGCCGTTCCAGTAGTACGCGCCCCAGGATCCGCCGAGCGTGTTGCGCATGATCTCCTCTTCCGGATCGGTCGCCACGGTGTCCGCGGGATTGGGCGGATCGATCGGCCCGCGATCGAAGTACGCGAGCTCGCGCGGATGGTCGGGGTCGGTGAACTCCATCACGCTGATCCCGCCCTGATACCACCCCTGCACCATGATGTCGCGCCCCGGAATCGGAATGAGCCCGCCATTGTGCGACACACAGTTCTCCTCGGCCGTCTGCGCCGTCGGGATCTTGTAGTACGCGTGCTGCACGTACTTCCGGTTCGCGCCGATCGTGAGGATGGTGTTGCCGCCCATCTCCAGCGGCGATGTCTTCTGGCACATCGGGCCCACGCCGCCGCCCCACTCATCGGTGAACACGACCTTCCTGCCATCGTTGCTGAACACGGCCGTGTGCCAGAACGAGAAGTTCGTGTCGGCCTTCGCATCGAGCCGCACGGGCTTCACGGGGTTCGAGATGTCCACGAGCAATCCGTAGCTCGCGCACGCGCCCGCGAGGAGACTGATCGCCGGATACGCCGTGACGTCGTGGCAGTTGCGCGGCCCTGTCGGCGCCGGCATAGGGTGCGACGCGTCCGTACGCGGCGCACGGCTCGCCGCACGCGGCGGCGCATCGAGCCCGGTGAAAATGCGCGCGCCCGTCACCACCGCCGCCTGTTCCGGATGCGCGAGCGGCACCTTGATGACGTCGAGCCGATAGAGCGAGTTCGTCGTGTCCGCCGGATCCGTTCCGCTCCTGCACCCGGCGAGCTCCGAGTCCGGCCGCGCGCCCTGGGTTCCCGAGACGTAGAGATAGACCACGCCTTTGTCCGCGGGGTCGGGAATCATGGTGTGCGTGTGCGACCCCTTGCACGTCTGCACGTTCTTCACGAGCCGCGGCGATGCGGGATTCGACACATCGTAGATGCGAACGCCCTCCATGCGGTCCTTCGGATTCTTCACGCCCCCCTTCCCGCAATCGCTTCGATTCGCGCTGCCCTCGGACGAAATGAAGAGGAGGTTGCCGATAATCGTCGGATCGCCCTGCGACGTGATGCACGAGACGACGGACACGACCTGCGGCTTCGCGGGATCGCTCACGTTCCAGACCGTGAACCCGGCGAAGTTCCCCTGGTACACGTACTTCCCGCCGAATGCCATGTCGGAGTTGATGAACGTCAGCCCGCGCGTCGTGTCGAACTGCGCCGGTTTCCTCGAGAACGAGACGAGGCGCATGTTCTTCGCCGCGACTCCCGCGTCGAAGCGGCCGGGCTTGAGCCCGTTCCGCGGATCGCTCGCGCTCGGATACGTCTGTGCGGGAACGATCGAGGGGACACCGAGCAGTGCGACGAGTGCGAGCAGCGTGCGGGAAAGACGCATCGTGATGAGCTCCGAATGATGTCGTGTGAGACTTACTGGTCGGACAGCTGTTGCAGCATCTGGCGCATGATGCCGATCTCCGCGGTCTGCACGGAGACGACATCGTTCGCGAACACGTTCACGTTCACCTCCTGACCCGCGCCCGGCGTCGCGAGCAGATCGTTCACCATCTGCAGAGCGCCCTCGTGATGCTGGATCATCATCGTGAGAAACGCGCGGTCGAACGCGGGACCGGTCGCTGCGTCGAGCTCCCGAAGCTGCGCATCGGTGAGCATCCCCGCCATGTGCATCGTGCGCCACGACGACGTATCCGGCGCGAACTGCCCGTTCTCGTGCAGCCATCCCCGCATGATGCGGATCTCGGCCACCTGCGACTGGTCGATCTTCTTCGCGAGCTTCAGCAGCCGCGGGCTGGCCCCGTGCGACTCGGCCATCCGCGACATGTAGATCGCCTGCGAGTGATGCGCGATCATCCCCTGCATGAAGCGGACGTCCGCCGCGGCATACGGGGCGCCCGCGGGGATCGCGATCGAGTCGTGCGCGCTCATCCCAGCCATCCTCGGCACCGAGTGCTGCGCCTGCGCGGTGGCGGGGCGCGCGAGCATCGACGCGAGGGCCACGAGCGCGATCGCGAGGCGGCGGCAGAGACTATGGTAGGAGCGAAGCGTGAGCGACATCCTGGGCCGAGTGCGAGGGCTGTGGTCACGGAGCGCGCGCCCGTGGCGTATACTAGCACACGTTCATCCTCCACTCTATCCCATGACCGAGCTCGCCGCCGCCCCGATCGGACGCACTCGCCCCACCGGCCGCACGTTCTTCGGTGAGCCGATCGGGCTCGCGTATCTGTCGTTCACCGAAGCGTGGGAGCGGTTCTCGTACTATGGGATGACCGCGCTCCTCGTGCTCTACATGAGCCAGGCGCTCTTCATGCCCGGGCGCATCGAGCACATCGCCGGCTTCGCCGCTCTGCGACATGCGCTCGAGTCGGTGTTCGGGCCGCTGACCACACTGGCGCTCGCGTCGCAGGTCTTCGGGCTCTACACCGGCTTCGTGTATTTCACTCCGGTGTTCGGCGGGTTGATCGCCGATCGACTCACCGGCCGCAAGGTCGCAGTCGCCACTGGCGCGGTGCTCATGAGCGCCGGCCACATCGCGATGGCGTTCGATGCGTCGTTTCTCCTCGCGCTCCTGTTGCTGATCACGGGGTGCGGGCTTCTCAAGGGGAACATCTCGACGCAGGTCGGTGCGCTGTACGCCGAGGATGATGCGAACGGCCGCACGCGCGCGTTCTCGATCTTCTCCATGGCAATCAATGTCGGCGCGGTGACCGGCCCGATCGTGTGTGGACTCCTGGCGCAGCGATACGGCTGGCACGCCGGGTTCGGATTCGCGGGCGTGCTGATGCTCATCGGCCTCGTGACGTATCTCCTGGGCTACCACACGCTCGTGGAGCCGCCGCCGAGCGCGGTGCGCGCGCAGGCGCACGCGATCGAGAGCACCGCCAACCGGCGCGTCGTCCTCGCGCTGCTGGCGGTCATGACACTCACGATCTTTGATTCGGTTGCCTACCTCCAGTGCTTCAACATCGGCTTCGTCTGGATCAGCCAGCACGTGAAGCTCGATCCGTTCGGCTTCGAGATTCCCGTCGCCTGGTTCAGCTCGATCGGCGCGTTCGCGAGCATCGTCTTCGTGCCGATCCTCATCGCGCTGTGGAAGTGGCAGGATGCGCACGGGGGCGAGCCTCGCGAGATGATGAAGATCTCGACCGGTGCGTTCATGGCCTGCGCGGGAAATCTGCTGTTGTTCTTCGCATCCACGATCGGCGATCGTGTTTCCGTGATCTACCCGATTCTCTACGAGGTCATCCTCGGCGTCGCCTTCCTCTATTACTGGCCGACGCTGCTGGCACTCGTCTCGCGCGCCGCGCCGCCGGGGCTCAAGGCGACGCTCATGGGAGTGGTCTTCCTCACGCTCTTCGTTGCGAACATTCTCCTGGGTTGGCTGGGCGGCATGTACGAGCACCTTGGGCCATCGACGTTCTGGGCGATCGAGGCGTCGATCGGCTTCGTGGGTGGAGTGCTCGCGCTGGTGCTCAACAAGCCGCTCACCCGCCGGCTCGAGCGCTGACGGTGCGACCTGCGGCGAGCGGCTCCCCGATTCGAATCAGGCGCGCCGTTGCCAGTGACGTTTCGGCGTTGCTCGAGCTGATGCGAGGGCTGGCGGAGTTCGAGCGCTACGACGCCGACTTCGCGGTGACCGTCGAGACCTTGATCGCTCAGGGCTTCGAACGGGAGCCGCCGGATTTCTACGCACTGGTCGCCGAGGCTCCGGATGCGTCGGGCGTGCTGGTGGGGATGCTCGTGTACTACCTCATTCCGTTCACCTTTCGCGCCCGTCCAACGCTCTTCATCAAGGAGCTCTACGTGAGTGATGCCGGACGCGGACGTGGCATCGGCGAGGCTCTGATGCGCGCGGCGGCCAACGACGCGATCGCGCACGGCTGCGCATCCATCAAATGGCAGGTGGCGGAATGGAACACGCGCGCGCGTGCGTTCTACGAGCGGCTCGGCGCCGCGGCCGATCGCGTCTGGATCGATTACAACTTGAGCGAGGCCGCGCTGCGCAAACTGGCGGACGAGCCCTAGAGTCATGCAGTCCGCAGGGAGCTCGCACCTCACGAACTCCGACTCGATCGCGTACTATCAGCTCGCAGACATCACGCGCCGCTGCGGCAGCACACGGCACACACCTCCTCCGCAATCGGAGCCCGCATGACCCACCGTCGCGAGTTTCTCCGCTATCTCACCGGGAGCCCACTCCTCGCGGCCGTCGGGCTCAACCCGCACTTCCTTCGCGATCTCGCCTCCTCCTCGCCACGCCGGGCCGCGGCAGCACTCTCGCTCGCCCAGCAGCAGCTGCAGGCCGCGTCCCTCATTCACTCCCCTGCGGAAGCCCTCGATGTCTTCGACTTCGAGCCGGTCGCGAAGAAGAACATTCCGGTCGCGCACTGGGCGTACCTCGCCTCGGGCACCGACGACGAT
Source organism: Gemmatimonadaceae bacterium (assembly GCA_035310785.1). GTDB lineage: Bacteria > Gemmatimonadota > Gemmatimonadetes > Gemmatimonadales > Gemmatimonadaceae > FEN-1250. The sequence continues at coordinate 8,409 of DATGDQ010000219.1, forward strand.
GCGACCATCCTCGTGAATCGCGAGGGATTCGAGCGCTGGGCACTCAAGCCCCGCCGCCTGGTCGACGTCCACAAGATCGATGCGAGCGTCTCCTTGTTCGGCACGCGCTATCCGACGCCGATCGTCATCAATCCCGTCGGCAGTCAGAAGGCGTTTCATCCGCTGGGCGAACTGGCCGTCGCCCGTGCGGCGAAGGCGAAGGATCATCTGCAGGTACTGTCCACGGTCGCGACCACCTCCATCGAGGATGCGATCGCCGCACGTGGCGCCACGGTCTGGTTTCAGCTCTACCATCAGCCCGACTGGGCAAGAACGAGACAGATGGTCGAGCGCGCCGAGCGAGCCGGGAGCGCCGCGGTGGTCTATACCGTCGACCTGAATTCCGGCAGCAACCGTGAGTCGATGATTCGCGGCGGCCGGCGCGATACGCGCACGTGCTCGAACTGCCACCTGGGCGGCGCCCCGCTTCCCGGTATCAAGGGCGGAAGCACCGGCGACAATCGTCGCAAGCCGAATCTCAACGGCTATCCGAGCCTGCCGCCGATTCCGGAGGTCGGTACGCCATCGTGGGACTTCGTCGATCGGCTCAAGGCCTCGACGAAGATGAAAGTGCTGCTCAAGGGCATCGTGGCGCGCGAAGATGCCGAGATCGCGGTGCAGCATGGCGTCGACGGGCTCTTCGTCTCGAATCACGGCGGACGCGCGGAGAATTCCCTGCGCGCCACGATCACATCGCTTCCGGAGGTAGTGGAGGGCGTGGCAGGAAAGATCCCGATCATCTGCGACGGCGGATTCCGCCGCGGCACGGACATCTTCAAGGCCATGGCGCTCGGCGCATCGTCGATCGGGATCGGACGCCCTTACATCTGGGGGCTCGGCGCGTTCGGCCAGGAGGGCGTCGAGATGGTGCTCACGCTCCTGCGCGCCGAGCTGGAGCTCGTGATGAAGCAGATGGGAACGACATCGATCGCGGCGATCACACCGAAGTACGTGGTGCCGCGCTAGCATCCCTCGCCGAGCACGTGCGCGACGTGGAGCGCTACGCGCTTCTCATTCCAATCACGTCTCTCCGTTCTTCGCCGTGGGCGGCAAGATGTTGTTCAGCCTCAAGTACCCAGCCAGCTGGCTATAGTGATCCGACCAATCCTCCACCAGCCCGATCAACGGTGAGATCCGCGTCGCGCGCTGGCCATAGTACGTCACGGAATCGGCAAGCATCTTGTCGTTCACCTTCGCGACCGCCGACTCGCAGAACGTCAGGCTGTTCTTCAACGCGGTCACCAGCTCCTCCTTGCTCGCCGTCGCACTCGGCTCCGGCGACTTCTCGGGTGTCGTGCCGGCGATCGCGTTGCAGGTGATGCGGTTGTCGCCCGCCATGTGCGCGATGATCTTCCCGAACGTCCACTGCGCTGCCGTCGGCTTGTAGCTGTACTTGTCCGCGGGCATCGCCTCCGCCGCGTCGATGAGGATCTTCGTGTGATGCTTGACGAACGCGTTGAAGTGTTTCGACACGGACTCTCCCCCGCCCTGCGCGGAAGCCGCGAGCGGGAGAAGCATCAGGAAGGCGGACAATTTCCACTTGGGCATGGCGGAGCTCCGGCGAGGGGGAGTTGACTCGTGCAGCCGCAACGATCCACGGGGGCTCGCGGGACCGCAAGTACCATGACGTCCTTCTGACGTGTGCAAATGGTACTGGCGCTTGCGGCGCGCCTCGGCTCACACCCGCGCCGCCGCCTTCGTCGCGAGCGACGTCTCCAGCTGCTCGATCTGCGCCTGGTTCTCGTGTCCGTCGTGACCAGGATTCATGCGCACCTCGAACGCCTTGCCATTCTTTCGCACGTGGATGGTCGTCACGGTGCGAGTACTCAGAAAGTACGCGTCAGCGCCGGGAACGGTCGCCGGTGCCACAGTCGTTATTCCGACCGATCGATGGCTCGATTCGAAGAACGGAAGCGGTACGACCGTGACGACCACCTGGCGCTCACCCGGGCCGAACTTCGCCGTCGGCGCAAAGATGCACACGCTGGTGATGCTGCTGCCCATCTTGTGTCCCGGCAGAACCGTCACGCCAAGTGCCTGACTCACCTCGGCCGGCGTGAGCAGCGCACACGGATCGCCGGAAGCCTGCGCGAGCGCGACACGAGGAGATGCGGATAGTGCCACCACGCAGGCCAGTGCAATGCACAATGCGTTCATCTCGACCCCTTGGGTGTGAAGGGAAGACATGTGATGCGGATGGTCCGTAATCACCCCTCTATTTTGTAAATCTCACGCTTCCCGTGATCCACCAGATCATGATACCCCTTCATGATCTCCTCGAACTTCTTCATGTCTTCCGCATTCGCCTGCGGATTCGACATCATCTTCTCGAACTCGCCGAGATCCTGCACCTCCATCTCCGATACCACGGTCCAGTACTGCTCCGCGCAGAAGTCCGTCATCACCTTCATGCGCGGCATCTTCATCTGCTCGCTCATCTTCGACATCGCCAGGAACTTCTCCTTCATTGCGCTCACCTTGCCAGGCTTGCAGTACATGACATCTCGGATCAAGAACATGGGTCGCTCCTGTTCGTGAACTGTTGCGGCGCGTCAGAGCCGATCGGACATTGAATGTCGCCATCGGCGCGCGCGCGTCAATGATCGCGTACGTATGCTAGCCGGCTCTGCTTCGTAGCGGACGAGCACGCCGAGCTCTGGGGTTGCACCGATTATCCGCGTTCCCATCACTTGCCGGAACGCATCTCCTGTACGCACTTACACATCCATGACTACACGCCCCGGTACGCGCGCGCTCACATTCACCCTCGCCACCGTCGCCCTCGTCACCCTCGCCGTCGTGTGGTGCGCGCATCCCATCTGCATGCCGCTCTCCGCCGCCGATGTCGCCGAGGCTGCGAAGTGGATGCCTCTCGAGAAGCGGACGGACCGTCAGCTGCACGGCCCGATCTTTCAGAAACGCGGCGGCCAGTGGTATCAGTGCAAGTCGTGGATCTCGCGCGAGTTCTTCTTTTAGCGCGCGCCCGCACGAGGCGAGACGCTACAAAAACATCCGAAATCCCGCTCCCGCCTCGCGGGTCGCGAGTCTTCCTGACGCCATCCGTCGCCCCGGCCTTGACGCGCACTTTCTCGCCCCGTATGTAGCCACATAGCTGGGTTCACCCGGACCTCTTCGCACTCTCTCACCGG
>DATGDQ010000220.1:0-4296 GCA_035310785.1 Gemmatimonadaceae bacterium
CTGTTTGTGTTCATGAGAGCCCACCGCTCGATCGGACCTCAATTCTCACGTGGATGCCGCCCGTGGAACTGCCGCTCGGCCGAAAGCTCCCGCTTCTGATATCCGGGCTGATCGTGCTCGTGCTGGTCGCTTCATCGACCGCCGCATACATCGAGGTTGAGCGATCCGCCACGACATCCGCGGACGAGCGCGTAACCGGCTTGGCAAAGCAGTTGGCGGACATGGTGCACACGAGCATCGTGTCCCGCAGTCAATTGATGCGGAAGGTCGCCAGCGACACGGCGGTGCTTCGCCTTCTCCGCTCGCGAGGCACGGGCGCGCTCGACCGCTCGCCCGGCGTGAGCCGCGCACTGGAGCGATTGGTCGTTCCCACGGATTCGGCAGGCTTCGTCGAGGTGTGGGACCAGTACGGCCACCCCCGCGCCCGCTACGACGGGGCCATGTCGACTCTCGAGGAGATCACCGAGACGGAGCAGCGACAGATGCTGGTCGCGCGCGAAACGCCGCCGGGTGCGCTGGACTCGATACACACGGGGCCATTCTATGCACGTGGAGACTCCGTCTTCACCTGGTACGTGCAGCCGGTCGTCTCCGGGGGGCTCACGACGGGATTCGTGGCCCAGCGCATCCGTTTGACGAACGACCCCGCCTCCAGGGCTGCGCAAGTCGGCTTGCGAACGATCATGGGCCCTGGGGTCGATCTGTATCTCGCCAACACCGCGAATAACCTGCGCACGACCACGATCGGAGAGCTGTCATCGCAGCCGCCGATGCTCAAGGCCGCGCTTGGACCCGTCATGTATCGGGATCCGCTCACAGGCGAGATGCTGGGCGCCAAGGCCAGCGTACCCGCAACCTCGTGGATCGTTCAGATCGCGATGCGGCGATCCGTGGTATTGGCGCGGCCACTCGCGTTCCTCAAACAAATCAGTGTCATCGCGCTCGCCATATTGTTGATCGGCGCGCTGCTCGCGTGGATCATCAGTCGCGAAGTCACACAGCCGCTGGCGGAGCTCACGGCGGCGACCAACGATCTCTCGACGGGCGAGTACCAGCGCCGCGTTCGGATCAATCGCGGCGACGAGCTCGGACGCCTGGGCGAGGCCTTCAACGCGATGGCCCAACGGGTCGCCGAGTCTCGCGCGGCGAGTGAGCAGCAGCATGCGGTGGCGGAGGCAGCGCGACGCGAGGCCGTTGCGGCCAGCCAGGCCAAGAGCGATTTCCTCGCCGTGATGTCGCACGAGCTGCGCACTCCGCTCAACGCGATCCTGGGCTTTTCGAGCCTGATGCTCGACGGCATCACCGGACCGGTGAACGATCAGCAGCGCGCACAGCTCGCGAGAATCAGAACGGGCGGACAGCATCTGCTGTCGCTCATCGACGAGATTCTCTCGCTATCGCGGCTGGAGGCGCAGCGAGAGGAGCTGCACATCGAGCACAGTGACGCGATTCTCATCGCGCGCGAGACGGCGGCACTCGTGGAACCGATGGCGGCGCTCAAAGGGCTCGCACTGGTGACGAACATTCCTGCTGGAAGCTGCGAATGCCGAACGGATGTCACGAAGCTTCGCCAGATCCTCCTGAATCTTCTCTCGAATGCGATCAAGTTCACGAATGAAGGCGCGGTCACGTTCGGCCTGTCCTTCGACGAGGCGCAGATGATGTTCGACGTGAGTGACACCGGCATCGGAATCGCGCCCGAGCACAGAGGACGCATCTTCGAGCCGTTCTACCAGGTCGAGATGAGCAAGGCGCGACGCGTCGCGGGAACGGGCCTCGGTCTGAGCGTCACCCGACACCTTGCGCGACTGCTGGGCGGCGAAGTCGATCTGTGCGGGGACGCGAGCGCGGGAAGCACGTTCCTGGTTTGGCTCCCGCGATTGCTCACGCGGCAGGATGGCGGCTCGGCGGATCGCGGCACTGGAGAGCGACTGGCCGTCGGCTGCGCGAGCACGCCCCGCCAACAGGCGGACCAACGATTCTAGCTTCATTCTCCTCCTCGTGACGCTTGCGGCCATAGCTGCGCGACGTGTGAGCGAGTCGCACCCGTACGCGTGACCGCCCTCCGCCTTCACTCGGCAGCTGGACGCTGGGTCGTCGCCGGATCCGTGCTGGGGTCCGGCGCCGTCTTCCTGGAGAGCAGCGTCGTCAACGTCGCGCTTCCGGCAATCGCGCGAGACTTCAGCGTCGGCATCGTCGGGCTGCAGTGGGTGATCAATGCCTACCTGCTCACTCTCAGCGCGCTCATGCTCCTCGGTGGCGCCCTCGGTGATCGCTTCGGTCGTCCGCGCATCTTCGCGGTCGGATGCGTCGCGTTCGCGCTCGCGTCACTCGGCTGCGCGCTCGCACCGGGACTGGAGCTGCTCGTGCTGCTCCGCATGGTGCAGGGGGCGGCGGGCGCCCTGCTCGTCCCCAACAGTCTCGCGATGCTCGATACGGCGTTCGAGGGTGAAGAGCGCGGAGCCGCGATTGGGCAGTGGGCCGCGTGGTCGGCGGTATCGACCGCCGCCGGACCGTTCGCCGGCGGATGGCTCGTGGATGCGCTCTCGTGGCGCTGGGTGTTCTCGGCGGTGATCCTCTTCGCACTCGCGGCCGCGGCGATCGTCGTGCGGCACATTGCGAGCGGTCGGATGGCATCGTCGCACGATTCGCGTGTGAAGGCCGCGCGCATCGACTATCTCGGTGCGGCGCTGGGAACGCTCGCCCTGGCGGGGATAGTGGGCGCGCTCATGGCCGGGCCGGCGATCGGCTTCTCGGACTGGCGCGTGCTCGCCGCCGGCCTCGGTGGCGTGGCCTTCATGGCGGCCTTCATCATCGTCGAGCGGCACGCGTCGCACGCGATTCTGCCGCTGTCGATCTTCCGTTCGCGTCAGTTCAGCGGCGTGAACGCGGCCACCTTTCTCGTGTACGCGGCGCTCAGCGGTTTGTTCTTCCTGCTGATGCCGCAACTGCAGAGCAATCTGCACTACAGCGCCCTGCGTGCAGGCGCCGCGCTCACGCCGGCGAACGTGATCATGCTCGTGCTCTCACCGGTCGCGGGGCGGGCGAGCGCGCGCGTGGGCGCCCGCGTGCTGATGACGGTCGGCGCGTTGATCGCGGCCGCGGGGATGGTGTTGTTCGCTCGCGTGCAGCCGGGCGCATCGTATGTCGGGACGGTGCTTCCGGCCACGATCGTGTTCGGCGTCGGTCTTTCGATACTGGTCGCGCCGCTCACATCGGCGGTGTTGAGCGCGGTGAAGGAGAGCGACACGGGCATTGCCTCGGGCATCAACAACGCGGTGGCGCGACTGGCGGGACTGATCGCGACGGCGGCGCTGCCGCTCGCGGCGGGAATCGGCGGATCGGCGAAGCTCGAGGGCGATGCCTACGCCGCGGGCTATGCTCGTGCGATGCTCATCTCGGCGGGGCTGTGTGCCGCAGGCGCACTCGTGGCGTTGATCACGGTGCGCGGAGATCATCCCGCACGTGCGCGTGCACGGAAGAACGCCTCGGCCGCCATGTGACTGCGTAGACGTTCGAGACAAGTCATTCACCCCAACAACGCGGTAGTTCACCTCGCGCGCGCGCGCATCGTCCGTGCGCGTGGCACCTTCATTGCGAATACGGCTAGTCACAGACATGAGTGAAGCAATTTCCAATGCCATCGAATCCATCGAGCCGGCCTCGCAAGCGAGTGTGGAGCACGCGCTGCGCGCGCGCCCGCTCGCCGAGCCATCGACCAATCGCACCGAGTGGCTGATCGACAACGCCGAGGCGTACGGTCCGCTGCTCGAGTCGCTGCGCAGCGCACGGCGCTCCGTGCGCATCGCGCAACTCGCCTTCGATGCCGACTGCGCCATTCACGCGCACGCCGCCACAGCGGGCGCGCATTCGCGCAGGTCGGTGATCGCGGAGTCGCTCATCGATCTCGCACAAGAGCGCGGCGTGACCATACAGATCCTGCTGAACGGGAGCTGGATCCTGAACACGACGCGGCCGCTTCGGAAGTTCTTCGATTCGCGCGGCGTCTCCGCGGACACGGTCGAGGTGCGCGGGATGAGCCGCTTTCCGCACATCATGCACGCCAAGTTCGTACTCATAGACGAGCGCGAAGCGTTTCTCCTCGGCTCCCCGTTCGTGAACTCGTACTGGGACGACGGCGAACACTCGCCATTCATGTCGCGACGCCCGTCGCGCGAGCTCGGAGGACGTCCGCTCCACGACGTGTCCATCCGTCTGCGGGGTGGGGTGGTGCAGGAGCTGGAGTCCGTGTTCGCCGGCTTGTGGGAGTCATGCGCCGACAAGACCGGGCCGCCT